>JAFGXQ010000002.1 GCA_016936575.1 Deltaproteobacteria bacterium | reverse complement strand
GTATATGGATAGAAGAAATTCAACGCGCCTCGCAAAGGCCGAAACCGATGAAAACTATGATAATCAACTGAAATCATTTACCACTAGCATCAACCACACAAAACGGAGAAAACACGTGACACAGATGCGAACAATAATGACATGCGTATTCCTTCTTTTTCTGGCAGCCGGGTGCAGCATCGCTGAAGATGACCGCTGTGCCGACGGCTACGAATGGGTTCAAAAATACAGAATGTGCCTTCCTATCGAACCCGATGACACCGGTGAACCAGAGGTGATCGACACCGATCCGCAACCCAACGGAATTGGCAACGTCTGTACGGCAGACAGCGACTGCACTGCCCTTGAACTCGACGCTGATTTTTGTCTCATTAATCCGACGGATCCGGTAGCCGGCGGTACCTGCTCCATATTCGGATGTGTTCCCGAAGATTGCACAGGCGGTTTTTCCTGCTGCGATTGCGAACCAAGCGGGTCTACGTTGGTGAGCACCGAAGAACCATTCTGCGTGCCGGACACCTATGTTCCGCTCATCCGCGGCATCGGATGCGTCTGCGAGTAAGGATTACTACAAATGAAAACAAAGTTATCTATATCTGTAATTTTTCTATACATCCTTTTCAGCGGCATATTTATACCGAGCGCCTGGGGACAAACCATTGAAACCGACACTGACACAGGAGAGTCTGCAGACGACGGCGAAAACGCACCGACTCCGTCCACCACGGATCAAACAGCTACCCTACTCCAACAATTGAACGACGCGATGCAGGCGCAACAAGCTGAAATAGAAGCGCTCAAATCTCAAAATCAGGCGCAGGATGAAGAAGCAGAACAATTACGCGCGGAGCTCGAGGACGCGGCAGAAGAACGCGAAATGTTATCGACGTCGCTGATGGAATCCGCATCGGACGCCAATGAAAGAAAATTCAGCGTCTTCGGATTTATGGACACCACATTCGCAGCCGCACTGCCCGGCAAAGAAGGGGGGAGCCGCAACTGGGAAAGCCCGGTATTTGTACTCACCAAACAGAACCCCACTTTCTATCAGAATAATATCAATTTATATTTTAAAAGCGAGATGACCCCGACTCTGGAAACGCTGATTGAAACCCGGTTCACATTTCAACCCAACGGGTACGTGGAGGAATATCCCCAAAGGATATATGTAAGTGGAGCCCCCTATGAGACGCAGAACTATTGGTCACGTACAGATACACTCACCCAAAGTAATTATTCCGGGGAGTTTCGTCTCGGCGGCATCGCAATCGAACGTGCGCAATTTGATTGGAAGCCCAAGGATTGGTTAAAAATCCGTATGGGACGTTTCTTGACCCCCTTTGGAATATGGAATGAAGACCACGGAAGCACGGTGCGCCTATCGCCATCGGCGCCGTTTATTGTGACCCACAATTATGTGCCGAGCGCCCAGACCGGCATCATGGCGTTCGGACAGATTTTCATCGGAAATCATGTAGATATTGAATATGCGCTCACATTGTCAAACGGGCGCGGTCCGGTAGATGAAGTCTACGATTTGGACAAAAACAAAGCGATGGGGCTACGACAGAAAATCAATATCTATGCGGGAGATTTTTCGATGTCCGCCGGAGCATACGGTTTTATGGGGCAATATACCGACAGCCAGTATTCTCTTGATGTATACTTGGATACCAACGGATTTGACGACACCGTTTCGAACCCCATTCAATACAACACCCGAGTAACCGCCAAGTACGATGAGGCCATTCTGGCTGCGGATCTTCAATTTCATTTCTTCGGCGTTCACTTGCTCGGAGAATATATGCGCGGTAAAGTGGACTACATTGTACCGACACAGCTGGACCCGCTAACCCCCCTATTTATCGGATCGCCGCTGAACGATGAAGCAATCGAACCCAATACTATTCGACAAGCCTGGTATGCCATGGCTGCCTACGACCTCCCATTTTTCAAAAGAATCAAGGTTACGCCGTTTGTCGGCATTGACAGCCTGCAGCCATCTGATGTGTATGACTATGAGTACATCAAATTGTTCCAGGGTGGATTCAACATCAAACCATCCCCGTATGTCGCGTTGAAATCAGTATTATACGCAATTATGCCTGAAAACGAAACATTACTGGGTGACAGACTGTGGGTATGGAGCAACCAGGTGGCGGTTTCTTTTTGAAAAAGGATGAATTTTCCATGCGTGAGCCCCGTCAGATACATGTGGCAATTGAAGGAGCCAGATTTATGATACGACATTACCTACCCGCGATTGTATTTTCGATTGTTGCTTTCACCCTGATTCTACAAAGCAACGCGGCCGAAGCGGAGCGTCCGGACGATATTCTGATTATAGCCAATAAGTCCATTAAAACCGACAGCATCAGCCTCACGGACGCGAAGCGAATTTTTCTGAAACAGAAAACATCTCTGAACGGAGAACGAATTACTCCGATTCACGCCAAGTCAAACAGCCCGCTCCGAAAACAGTTCGGCGAAAAAGTGCTCGGGAAAAGCCCTTCTGAAGAAAAAAGCTATTGGGAAGATCAAAAAATCAAGTCCGGTCTGCGCCCCCCCGCGGAATTAAGTAACACCATGCGGGCCATTTTTTCGCTGAAAAACGGCATCAGCTATTGTTATCGCAAAGATTTCACACCGGGCACCGCAAAAATTCTCCTCGTTCTGTAACCGCCCCCATCCCATTTCCGAAAAATTCATTTTCAAAATTGCACGACAATTTTCCTATCAACGGAGAAAAACAGCGCATTTTCTACGGGAACCGGCATCGGCCCATTTTTTGCAAATCATTTGTATAACTGTTTTCTTGGGGAATACTGGAGCAACCATGGAACAACACGCAGACATATCGATTATCCAGCTGATTGACGAATTCATGAACGAGATGCAGCAGAAAACCGGCGTGGGAAACGATTTTCTGACCACCATCCGACCGGCGGTTCGAAAAATGTTTCAGCACACCGAGCCGGAAAACCTGTCCGACGCCAAAGAATCCTTTGTGAAGAAGGCGCAAATCCACGTACAGACACTCGCACATTTGTCAAATACGCTGGAACATTTGGCCATGCTCAGCGAACGGGAAAAAACCACGCCGCTGCTCACGCCCGCCATGGCAAAACAACTCGCATTCACCAAGGGTATCGTCGTAAACACCCTCATCAAAACCTACGGCGGGTTCGGTTCCAGAGTGACAATTTTGGGATAACCCCATTCCGCTCACAACTCCGGTGTAGTTCTTTCAGAATCGTAAATTTGTTGATATATGGTGAGCTGAATTAAACGCGAACACAGAACCGAACGCAGGAGGCTCGCTTGGCAAAATTACTCGCTCCCGCAGGAAACATGGAAAAGCTGAAAGTCGCCGTGGCTTACGGTGCAGACGAAGTATATTTCGGCCTCACCGAATTTTCACTGCGTAATTTCGCAGGCAATTTCACTCTGGATGAAGCGGAAACCGCCCTGGCGTATCTGCATGCACACGACATTCCCGGCTATGTCACACTCAATATCTACCCGTTCGAAACGGAGTATCAGCGACTTATTGAAACCGCACACCAACTGGCGGAGATGGGAGCGGACGGAATTATTGTTTCTGATCTGGGCGTGATCTCGGCACTGAAAAAGGCCCAAAATCCGCTACCGATTCACATCAGTACCCAGGCCAATACGTTGAGTCCGCAAACCGTCATGGCCTACCGCGCATTGGGTGCATCCAGAGTGAACCTGGCGCGGGAACTATCGATTGAACAGATTGAATCGCTGCAACAAAATATTACGCAGGTGGAAACCGAGGTGTTTGTTCACGGAGCAGTCTGCTTTTCATATTCGGGGCGATGCGCTATCAGCGACTACACCACAGGGCGCCGAGCCAACCGCGGAGAATGCACCCACCCATGCCGCTGGCAGTACACATTGATTGAAAAAGAACGACCGGACGACCCGTTTACCGGGGCCGAAGATGAACGGGGGCTGTATCTGTTCAACAGCAAAGACCTGGCGCTGTTTTCATTTATACCCAGGTTGCAGGCCGCAGGCGTCCATGCCTTCAAAATTGAAGGGCGCATGAAATCCATTCACTATCTGGCGGGCGTGCTGTGGCTGTACCGAAAAATCATCGACGGACAGTTACTGGACAACGAGTTCGTGATGCAAATGCTCTCCCGAGTGATGAACCGCGGTTACTCCACCGGATTCATGAAAGGACACATCACCCCCGACGACTATCGATTTGATGACAACTCCACCCGTGGACATTCTAAATTTCTGGGAATTATCACCGACGACGAACACTCGGACTGCCGAATGGATATTCGAAACAGAGTGGAAGCCGGAACGGATGTGGAGATTTTCACTCCCAACGGCGATGTCAGTGAGTTCACGCTGCCGGCGGAACTCCTCGATACCGACGGCAACAGCGCTAAAGTGCTCAATCACGGCAAAACAATGGTGTTTCCGGTTGAGCTGCCGCCATATTCGATTATTCGTAAATTAAATTCGTAAGAGAGGTTCGCGGAACGCCCCGACCGATGCAGGGCCACTGTCGCTATTCGGATTGCCAGTCCACGAATACATTCAGACGTCTGGAAAAATCTTCCAAGTCTTTACCCACGATCTTGATAGCCAGGCCGCCGGTCGTGTTGTACGCGTTGAGTTGCTGTTTTCGAACCCAACGGCGAATGGTTTCATTCGATACATGACACATTCTGGCCACGTCTTTCACGGAATAGACTTTGTCCATGTTTGGTTGTCTCACGGGACACCTCCTTTTTAACTTTGAAAAATGATAAATGCTCCCTGGAATCAGCAACTCACAGAAAACATGTTCCTTGTTAAATGGATAACATATTTACAATGTTGACCACAACATATTCATTTGCCACTAAAACGGTTTTCTTTCCCATAAAACGCGTTTCTTCTGGCTGAATCGCGCACATCATTATACATTTGTCGACATGGACAACCCATATGCACCCCCGAAAGATTTATCGAACAATGTGTTGGTCCGCGGCTTCGACCCCAAAAAAGACACGGAACTCTCTGTCGAAGGTGACCTGATTGTGTGCAGCGACAACGCCACCTGGCCCGACCGGTGTGTCATCTGCAATGAAAAAACCGATTCACAGAAGTTCACCCGGAAACTCTTCTGGCATCCAAGCTGGCTGTATCTTCTGTTTCTGGTCAGCTGGCTCATCTACCTGATTGTCGCACTGATTGTTCGTAAAAAGGGGACGATTCACATTTCCCTGTGCGAACGGCACAGGAACCACCGACTTGTGGGTATGCTCCTATTATGGGTCGGTATTCCCCTGTCGATTGTTGCCATTTTTGTCGGTGGAACGCTTTCCAGTCACAGCAGCGACCTATCGGGAATCATCGCGGTGGTAGGAATTTTCGGCATTCTGGGATTCCTGATTGCCGGTCTGATTCTGATAAAAACCGTCATTCCCAGACGCATTCAGGACGGCATGCTGTGGCTGAAAGCGGGAAAACGCTTCACCGATTCACTGTAAACCGCTCGTTTTTCGTCATCGTACGAGAATCAAAGGTGGTTCCGAAATTGAACACCACAAACAGCTCATCATTGCGATAGGTTTCTTCCAGATATACTCCGGCCAACACCAGAAAATGCAGCGTACCGATTCGACTGGACCGCACGAACGGCTCTGTCAGCAAAACGCCGCCAAGGGTCTGCCTGCGAAAAGAGGTGCTCGGCTGTGACACCATCTCATAACTTCCACCGACAAAAAGAGACCGCGGTGAGCGGTTCTTTAAAAAATTGTACATCAGTAAACTCATCGATGAGATCAGAAAATCCTTCCGTTCGGTAACCGTGGCGTACTCCCAGTTGTAAAAATACGGTTGTTCGCTATCAATCAGATACCATTTCAAATCTGTTTGATTCACAAAGGCAACGCCTTTGAAAAGCAGTTGCAACGTAGGGGCCAACCACACCCGATGACCAATTCTCATTTTCTCGGTGCCGTAATCAAAGACATCATCGTCATCGTGGGGAGAATCCTTTGAAGGCAGCTCCAACAGACTCGCCATGGTACCGTGAAACCATTGCAAATCATAGTTTGCACGAAGCTTGAAAAACGCAGCGGGCATCCATTCCAAATGAACACCGTACACACTGTGCGTAACTGTTCCCGCCACCCGATACCCCAATTCCATGTGGGACCAGACTATGTCATATTTATACCGATACGGCACATTGTACGTGAGTTCCGTGGTAATCACCACGCCCATCGGATTATAAATGCCGTACAAATCCGCTTTCACTACCCAACCTGGACCGATCTCTTCGGCACCTCCTTCCGGTTCACCGCGAGCGGTAGTTGAAACAAACTGAACCAGCAACAACAAAATCACGCATCTGCCCAAAATCCATTTATTCATAATCTCTCACCCATGTTCCGGTCACCAATTCCAAGCCTGCGTTAATCGCTGGGTCGCCCAACCCCATCCGAAATCGACGGCTGTTCAATTGCCACCTTTCGCGTTTCTTTCATACAACAAAGATACGTTGAATTGTCGTCCGGGCAAGGGCACGCGGTAGAGACGGAGCGACATTCATTGGGGAATCGCCGCAAACAACAGCTTACCGGTTTGAGGATGATAGGCTACCCCCATTTTTCCTTCAAGACAGCGCAGCACCTGCAGCCCCACCGCATCCTTGCGCCATCCGGTAAGCAATCGATGGTTCTCTGGTGTAAAAGAGTCACTGAAGTAATCCCGCACCAATGCTTCCAACTCCGCTTTAGTTGATACGTATGAACTTGAGATGTCTTCCTGGGCGCAAAATGCCTTCAAACAAAACTGCAGAAAATCCACCAACAGCTTTTGATCGCCATCGAGCGACGATACGAACTTCGGGGCTTCTTCGGACAGAGGCATCTTTTTCGCCTGAGCAATCACGTGCAGCAACTCTGACGAATACCGTTTCATCGAATATCCCACCGAACGAATGGAAAAAAGCTCTGCCTCGTTCTGCGGCGCGCGACGCGATAAATCCACTATAGTGGGGTCAGGCAGAATTTTCTTTCTGGGCAGATTTTTCTCCTGCGCTTTCTCTTCTCTCCAGTTCGCCAGCGTTTCAAGAATTGCCTGCTCCCGCAGCTTCAGCTGTCTTGACTTTTTTACCCGCTTTTCGGGATGTTCGGCATGTTGCAGATAAAAATACGATTCTTCATACATGCGCAATTCTTCGGTGACCCACCCCAATCTCCCCTTGTTCTCCAATTCACCTGCCAGTTTTTCATACGCCCCAATCAGATACGCGACATCTTCCAGCGCATATGTTACCTGCTGTGCAAGAAGGGGTCGCTTCATCCAGTCGGTATAACTCTGGCCCTTTTTCAGCGACACCCCGAAAAGCTGCTGCACCATGGAGGCGTACGATACTTGATGCCCCATTCCCACAAACGATGCAGCCAACTGCGTATCGAACACCATTTTCGGCGGCTTACCGGAGCGATAAAAAAAAATGGCCATATCTTGCGCGCCCGCATGCACAATACTGATCACCCGTTCGGACTGCAAGACGTCCTCGATGGGCGACAAGTCCAGATTGCTCAACGGATCCACCAAGCAGCAGTCATTCTCCACCGCCAGTTGTACCAAGGCCAATTGCGGATAGTACGTATTTTCAGGAATGAACTCCGAGTCAATTCCCATGCACCCCGCCTGATACATCCGGCGACAAATAGCTTCCAGTTCCGCTTGCGTTTTAATATTCACTGTCTTCTCGTTTTCCGATCAATTTCAATACGCATAATACCATTATCCTGTAAAACCGCAAAACACGATGCCCACCTCTTCAACCCAGCCTTGCGAACTTATGCACCGTACTTATTCGACTTCGAGACCGTGGGTGGCAGCGGTGATATCTCCGACTGCTTCCGCATCCCCAATCACCACTGTTTCCACTCCGAGGGACGTGAAGGCAGACACATCGCTGCTCTTCGAGAAACCCGTGGCCAGTATAATCAGGTCCGCTGGAAAAAACCGGCGTTCCCCGGCTCTGCCCTGAATTACCCAGATACCGTCTTGTTCTACATTATCATATTGTACCTTATCAACCGTGTTCACATGGTACATTTTCATTTCCTGTACCGCGGTCCAGCGCATGGCGCGGCCCATGCCTTTGCCGAAAAAGCCGCGTCGTTTCAACACCGTCACCGTACGCTTCGGTTCAAAATCAGCGGCTTCCGTCGCCCAATCCAAATTCCCGAATCGATGTAAGTACCCAACCGCTTCATTCGACGCGAAACCCCGTTTGGCCAAATGCAACGCAGCAGTCACCCCTGCGGCGTTCCCGCCGATAATCACTGCATGTTCAAACGAAATCCGCTCGCTCGTATCGATTAAATCCTGCACGTGCATTACCCGTGGGTGACAGTTTATGCCGGGAATCGACGCCATTACGGGTACCGAACCTGTTGCCCAAATCAGCAATCTGGGCGCCATCGCCTGCACATATTCCGATGTAACTTCCTGTCCGGTTACAACACAGACCCCTGCCTGACTCAACCGCTGAATGCTTCCGTGAAGCGCCCCCTGCAAATCCTGATGCCCCTCCAACTCACCTACCTTTCGCCATTTTCCACCCAGCTCATTCTCCCGCTCCGCCAATGTCACCTCCGCACCATGATTGGCGAGTAATATCGCCGCGTGCATTCCCGCCGGACCGCTGCCCGCGACCAACACCCTATCTCCTGCAGTTACCTTCGATGATAATCGACCAATCGTACTCTCCAACCGAACGCCGGGGTTCACGGTGCATCTCACCGGCTTCTTTGAGAATGCCATATCCAGACAATGGCAGCAGCCCACGCAGTTCACAATATCATCCGAAATTGAAAGCGAATTTCGCATATGATGCTGTTCTTTCACACGAACCACAAACGACTCATCGGCAATCAACGCCCGCCCCACGGTAATCGCATCTGCACCGGACTCAAAAAACACAGACCGTGCATCTTCCGCCGTACGAATGCGACTTCCGTAAAACACCGGAACCGATACCGCGTCTTTGATATTCCGCCCTAAAAAAGCAAAACTCTCCCCCGTACGCTGTCGCGTGATTTGCGGCACCGTTGTGCGATGTCCTGCGACAGTTACATTAATTGCGCATACGCCGTGCTGCTCCAATCCCCGGGCAATATCGGCAGCCTCCTCCAATCCAAATCCGTTTTCAAGATATTCGTGGCCGTGCACGCGCACAATCACCGGCATCCCTTTTGCGTATTTATCGATAGCGTCAAGTGCTTCCAGCGGCGCGCGCAACCGGTTCTCAAGCGAACCTCGGTATCGCTTCATCTCAATATGGTTGTGATGGGGCGAAACGATATGTGACAGCATACTGCCTCCGCTCAACATCAATTCCACAAAATCAAAACCCGCCCGCTGCGCACGTCCCGCCGCCTTCCCAATACTGTCTATCAGCACCTTCAACATCTGCTCATCCGGCATCCAGGCAGGATTATTGTACCCGGAAATGGGGCTTAGCTGCACCGCGCTGTGCGCACCGCCATCTGAAATTGCACGATGCAACGCTGCCATGGGGTCGATGGTTGCATCTGAAGACAGCTCAAGTACGCCGGTAATGTCGGCCTGCCCATCTGCAAGGGTATTACAAAGCCCCACCATGACCAGTCCCACCTCCGCCGCTGCTCTGCGACGATAAAACTGCAGTTCGGCTTCGCTCACCACACCCTCTTTCGCCAACCCCAGATGCATGGCTGGCATTACAAATCGGTTTTTCAACTGGTGCCCCCCCACTGACAGGGGAGAAAACAAATCATCATTCATGGCTGTTCCTGTTCCTCTTCGTCTTCGCGAATATCAGCGGCACCGGTCAAAGAAATGAACCGATACGGTTTCGCACATTCCCATCCCATACAGGTTCCCACGTACACCCCGCCGTAAGGCCCTACGAAGGGGCCGGCTGAAAGACGCCCCGGCAACACCACATCCCATAAAATTTTCCCCTGGGTATCTCTCATGGTTACTACCGTTTCGTCATCCTTGCCTGAACCGGCATGCACAAAGCCGCGATCAAAAAACGCCTCCAGATTGTCGTGTCCTTTCACCCGTCTTTCCAGCACGCTGAAGTTTCCATTTTCACCGGTCAGCAATACATTGTAAGGCCCGCGATTTCCATCGCGTCGGGCACACGGACTGGACACATCTTTGCAAAGCGCAATCGCCTGTCGCAGACCGTTCAATTCAATTACCTTTGCGGCGGTCACCCGTCCGGAAATCGGCAACGATCGCTTGAACTGTAATTGTCCATCTTTTCCAAGGCGCATTACTGAAACCTGATCCTGCGCGTCCGGAACAATCAACAGATACGTACTGAACAATTTGTACAACAAAGGTCTATTTTTCAACGGATATGACCAACCCACGTCACCGCGACTGTCCACCAGCGCGACCTGACCGCCGGACCACACAATTGGTTCACAATTAAAAGAAGCACCCAATACCACGCTGCCGAACGCCAATTCTATTTCGTTCACCACGCTTCCTTTATCGGAAACCACCGTGGCGACGCTTTTCTGTCCGCGCTTGCCCTGAAACAGCACCAACTCACCGCAGGGAAACGGCCCCTCCATCTTTCGAACCCCATCCACCGTCACCCGCCACCGCTCGGTTCCGTTGCCCGCCAGTCTCGATACATTCGAGGCATCCACCAGGTACACCGTGTTCGGAGGATTAAACGCTAGATCATGCGACCACTCGCGCTTCCACCCAACTCTCCCATTTCGCATCATTTGAAAAATGGTACCGAACGCTTTCGCCCAAACCACCTCTTCATCATCCGCGATAAACACATGGTGGTCTTTGCCCGCATTCAATTTCCAACGTTTTTGCCCCTTGGTGGTAACATTATATAGTTCATTGCCAACCGATACCGTAATTCCCGCCTGTACACTCCAACTGATGGATTCCACTGGACCATCGAACAACATCGAATACCGTGCATGTCCGGGCTCTGAAAATCGAATCATCAGCGGCTGCTTGAGCATTTCTGAAAGTTGTGCCACAGGTGTGAGTTCATCATCAGCCGCCCCGGCGGTATCTGCATCTGAATCTACTGATGAAGTGCTTTCCGCGCCCTTTGGTAAATTCTTTTTTGCTTTCCCGGTCTTCACGGTGTTCGTTGCGGTGGTCATCCGGGAACGACTGTTCTCTGAATGATCCGCCTTTCCGCACGCCGTGCACCCACCAATCCATATACCGATGCTGACGCAAACGAAAAACAACGATTGCCGCAAAAAGCGGTGAAAGTCCACAGCGGGAATACTTTGGTGCAAAATCGGGATGGGGCCCGGACGAAAGCCGACAACTTGTACCCAACTAACTCCGGAGCAACACATGGAAACAGCTACAGTTCCGTCTCGCTGACACACACCGTCATCGGTTTTACCCGTTTTTTGCCGAAACGTACCACGGGTTTGCATTTATACCCTTCCGCGCATTCGTCATCTGTCTTGCAATGTTCCTTACACGTGTAGGGGTGATCTTTAAATGGAATACACACGTGACCGCTGGCGCACTCTGTTGTCGCCTCACACGGCGCATCCTGGAGCAAATCACCGCGCTCCGCTTTGCTTGCCCCTGAATACTTCGCAAGAATGGTCGCGCCCACAACAAGAACAAATATTGCGATAATCAAATTCTTGATCACGCCCATTCCCGATTTCTGTTCTTCATCCACGCTCTTGGCAATAGACGGACGTTTTACAAAGTTCTCTTTTTTGGTTTTGGCAATTCGATTCGCGGCCGAAGCTGAACGGCCCGAAACTTTTTTTTCTTTTTTTCGTTTAGACATAACTTGTTTCCTTATACCCGCCCTCCGGTCGGTTATTATAAAAGCAATTTATTCTGTTTGGAACGCGTTTCCCCGGCACTGGTCACAATCACTGCGGCTTCATCGTGAACCGGGCACACATATTCGCATGCGCCGCAACCGGTACATAACGCAGGGTCGATGTATGGTCGAAGTAACGTAACAGATGTACCGTTCACCTGCTCCGTCACTCGTTCAAGTCGTATCGCTTTGGGAGAAACCGGACAAAATTCTTCACATACGGTGCAAGGCGTCCCCATCGCCCAGGGAAGACAACGACCTCTTTGAATAAACGCCGTCCCAATTCGGACCATCGCCCCCTTTGATGATGCACCGGTTTTCTGTTTCTCGTGAACCCGTTTGATTGCAGCCGTAGGACAAACCTGCGTGCACAATGTGCATGTGGGCTCACAATAGCCGACCTTGGGAACCAGTATCGGAGTCCACAACCCCTCCACGCCCGCTTCATCGAGTGCCGGATGCAACGCGTTATTGGGGCAAATTTTCATGCATTGCCCGCAACGGATGCAACGTTCCAGAAACGATTCTTCCGCCACCGCACCGGGCGGACGAATACACGCGGGGTCGGGACGACCACCGGGAGAGGAAATCGTGGTGGTTCTCGCAATCGGAACGATCACCGCACCCGCCAATGCACTGCCGATCAATTGTCTTTTCCGCAGGTCCGGACCATCATTTTCAGTCAGTCCGGCCCATCCCGCGAGCCCAAACTGCAATGCATCCTCGGGGCAAACCGCTACGCAGTTCATACAAACGTCGCATTCGGCACGTTCCCAGTTTGTTCCCGGCATCGGGGATGCCGCGCCTGAGCAGAACTGCTCACACTTGCCGCACTGGGTACATTTATCTTCATCTTTTTTCAAACTCAATAAACTGAACCGCCCGGTCAATCCCAACAATGCGCCAAGCGGACACGCGTAGCGACACCAGAACCTGGGCACAAACCGATTGGCAACCAGCACCGCTATAAAAAACAGGGACAGCAACGTTCCGGAAGCGGTAATCAACCCACCCTGGTGAACAACAAAACCGTGTGCGGCACCGTATACCGCATCGGAAAGTTGCTGAATCGACTGGGACCCGGAGGCGGCGGTTCGCTCGATAAATTCTGAAACCAAATAATTCGCGATCGGCAACACCGTGAGGGCGATTCCCCGGGTAACCATGCTGATAGGGTCAAATACCCCCACAATCGCAGACCCGAACAACGCACTGACCAACAGTGAAATCAGCAGCAGATATTTTATTTTATGCGCCGGTTTCACCTGATTTCGCGATCGCTTCTGCTTTTTGGTAAGTGACGGCTTGGTTTCGGATACCGCATGATTGAGGGTTCCCATGGGGCACACCCAACTACAGAACGCCCGTCCGAAAAACACGGCACTGGCCAGCACAATCAAACTCCAGAGCAACGTTTTGGGAACACTGAAAGTACTGAGAAACACCGTGACCATTGCCAGTGGGTTCACATCGAGAAAGGCTTCCACCGGATACGGAACCGCAGCCGAATTCTCGGCATCAAAACCTGCTCCGGTCAGCCCTACTGTGGCAAATATAAGAAAAAGAAAAATTGTCAGGAACAGCACCTGTGAAATACGACGCCCCACACGAAATCGCAGCCACTTTTTTTGCTGACCCGCTTTTTTTCCCATAATCCTATGAAACCCTTTTTATTCTGATTTTCTTCAAATCCGCCACTCCGAGGCCTCTGGATGCCGCCAGGCGCAGATAGGGAAGATCGGCCGGCGACAACCCGATGAGGCCGCAGGAATATGTATCAACCGCCACCTGATCGGTGGATGCGATAATTTCCCCCACCTCTTTGGTATCCTGAATGTTACCGCCCTGGGGTCCGTTGCGGAGCAGTACCCGCGTGGCGTCCATCACCGTCAAAGTCGGTCGGATAAAATCCGCCAAATCCGCAATGGAATGGTCAATGTTCTGATGCAGACGATTGCGGCGGCCCCCAAGCACACCGTACAGATTTTTCATGGCACCGGTGAATTTGGACAATCCGTGGTGTTTGGCAATTGGAACATTGATAAATTTATCGGCTGTCACGGCGGGACTGAGAACCGGCATCTGCCCCAATATCACACCGCCGATATCAAAATTGCGAAACCGATGTTCCGCCGGCAAAACCACTTCAGCGCCGGCCTCCTCCGCCATCTTCCAAATGCCGCTGCGGGTGAAGCAGCGTGAGGGCTCATTACAGGTATTATCGGTCACGATTATCTTTTTGGCTTTTGCCGCCACGCACATCTCCACCAGGGCGCGAATGACCAAAGGGTTTGTGTTCGCCGCCTGAACCGGCGTTCTATCCCAACCTACATTCGGCTTGATCACGACCGTATCCCCAGGTTCAATAAACTGCTTCATCCCGCCGAGGGTCTCAATCGCCTTCTTCGTCGCCACATCGGGCGTCCCTTTCGCCACCACAATGAACCCACTCTTCGATTTCCCCGAAGCTTGAAAATCACGAATCTGGCTCACTTTTTCAGTAGATTCCGGTGCATCCCGCCCCGCATCTTTGGCCATCAATGCAGCGCCGGTAACCGCTGAAATCCCTGCACAGCCAATAGCTGCACGTTGTAGAAACCGTCTTCGATTCCAGTCGTTGGTCATGGATATAATCCTATCTTACTTTTTTTTGGTTTTCTTTTTTGATGCGGCTTTACTGGCGGGCGCCGTTTTCGCCGCTTTCTTGGCAGGTGCTTTCTTGGCAGGTGCTTTTTTCTCTACCGCCTTTTCCACTTTCTTAGCGGGCGCTTTCTTGGCGACCGCTTTTTTTGCCGGAGACTTCTTGGCGGCTGCTTTTTTCGCTACCGCTTTTTTCGCAGGCGCCTTCTTGGCGGGCGCCTTCTTGGCAACTGCCTTTTTCGCAGGCGCCTTCTTGGCAGGCGCTTTTTTCGCAGGCGCTTTCTTGGTCGGCGCTTTCTTGGCAACTGCCTTTTTCGCAGGCGCCTTCTTGGCAGGCGGCTTCTTGACAGGCTCTTTCTTGGCCGGCGCTTTCTTGGCAAGCGCTTTTTTGGCGACCGCTTTTTCCGGCGATTTCTTGGCGGTTGCTTTTTTCGCTACCGCTTTTTTCGCCTCTTTCGTGGCCGGCGCTTTTTGATCCTTCACCTTTTCAGCTTTGGATTTCTTGACCGCCTCTTTTTTCGATTTGGCTTCGGCCTTGGCTTTTTTCTCAGCCTCTTTTTTCGACTTGGCTTCGGCTTCTTTTTCAGCCTTCACCCGAGCTACAGCTTCCTTACGCGCCTTCATCGCCGCCTCGCGGTCTGCTTTGGCCTTTTTCTCTGCAGCTTTTTTCTCCCGCGCCTCTGCGCGTTTGGCCGCAGCCGCTTCTTTTTTAGCGCGAGCCTCCGCGCGAGCCGCCGCTTCTTCTTCTTCGCGCATCTTCTTTTCCTGCGCGGCACGAGCCTCTTCCGCCAATTTCTTGTGATCAATGGTGTTTTCGATTCGCGCCACCATACGTCCACACGCGGGACAGGAATCAATCGGCTCGTCTTTCAACAATTTCGACTTGATGCCTGTCGGCATTTCCATTCGACAAACCCGACAGATGCCATCCTCTAAAATTGTCAATCCCACACCTGAACGGGATGCCCGAAGTCGCTCGTACTTTTTCAACAACGAGATTGGCAGTCCCTCCAGGTACACGGAACGCTCCCGTTCCAAATCGGCGATCTGGTTATTATGAATTTTAATTTTGGCTTCCGGAGCCTGTTGAGAACGCTGCACTTCCATGGCTCGTTCCTCAATACGCTCCTGAATCCCTTTGAGATTTTTTTCCAGAATCTCTATTTGTTCGTCTGTCTCCACAACCAATACCGACAGTTTCTCCTCTTCGGTGCGCAACGCCTCCGTCGACGACCGATTTCGCGGCTTAAACGCGCGCGCGCGATTGGCTATTAGACCTTTAATCGCACTTCGAATATCTTCCAGCGTGTTTTGGTACATCTCTTTCTGAGCCTTGGTCGATTCCAGACTATCAGAAATGGCATGCAACTCCGCTTTTAATGTATTTAGTTGCGGGTCTTCACGCATACAACGCTGTTGAAGTTCCCGTACCGTATCGGCTACCCCCCTGATTTTTAAGTCAATATCTTGGATAACCAACAATTTTTCGAGCAATTTTGAATCCCACTGTTTCATGTAAATTCCCTTTAATTTGTAAAAAACTATTAGCGTATTTATAAAAATATGTCAAAGTGCTCCGACATTATTAGCAATCCTGCGGAAATGGATATAAATTCCCGAAAAACAGCGGATTTCCTCAGATATGGAATCAAAAAAAACAAAATACGATGTAGTTGTTATCGGCGGCGGTCATGCCGGCTGTGAAGCGTATGCCGCATCCTGCCGCCTTCATGTAAAAACCGCGCTGGTGGTTCCCTCTTTTAATACAGTGGGTGTGCAACCCTGCAACCCTGCGGTGGGAGGGCCCGGAAAAGGACACCTGGTCCGGGAAATCGTTGCGCTAGGAGGCGTGATGGGCATCGTGACCGATCGCAGCGGTATCCAGTTTCGAACGCTCAACCGAACCAAAGGCCCGGCGGTACGGTCCACCCGTGTTCAGACAGACTCTCAGGTATACGTAGAAAACATGATGTCTATATTAAAAAACTACAATGAGCACGGCAGTATCATCGAAGACTTCGCCATGGGACTGGCGTTTGATACGAACCACGGAAAACGAAAAGTTACCGGTGTGTACCTTAAAAAACAAGGATTCATCCCCTGCGGCAGCGTCGTAATTACCACAGGAACATTTTTACGGGGAATGCTGTTTATAGGGGATGAGTTAACCCCTGGTGGGCGTCGAGGCGCCGAGCCGTCCGTAGCGCTGGCGCAATCATTGGAAGACGCCGGCCTGCCGCTCATGCGACTGAAAACCGGCACTTGCCCCAGACTGGCGGGGGATTCCATCGATACCAGTCGACTTGAAGAACAATTCGGGGACGAACCGGCGCCTTTCTTTGACCCAGACACCACAGACTACGCGCTTCCCCAGCGGTCGTGCTTTTTAACCTACACCGACGACAACACCCATCGCGTGATTGAACAAAACCTGCACAAATCCGCCATGTACAGTGGAAGTATCTCTGGTATCGGACCCCGGTACTGCCCGAGTATTGAAACCAAAATTGAACGTTTCCCCGAAAAGGAACGTCACCAGATTTTTTTGGAGCCTGAAGACAAAGACGGCAAAACCATTTATCCCGCCGGTATCTCCACCAGTTTTCCAAGAGATGTTCAACTCGAAATGGTGCACGCCATTCCGGGCCTGGAAAACGCGCGTATTGTAAAATGGGGCTATGCGGTCGAATACGATGCGGTGGAGCCACAAGCGCTCACCCCTCACCTTGAGGTCGACAACTTCGAAGGACTCTTTCTGGCAGGCCAGATTTTGGGAACATCCGGGTATGAAGAGGCCGGAGCGCTGGGGTTGATTGCAGGTGCCAATGCAGCCCTGAAGCAGAAAAGTGTTGCACCGATCGTGTTCAAACGAAATGAGGCATATCTGGGTGTTATGATCGATGATCTGACCGGCACCGGCGTCGATGAGCCGTATCGAATGTTCACATCGCGAGCGGAATACCGTCTATTGCTTCGAGAAGACAATGCAGACGAACGGCTGCTGAACGAAGCGCTGCGCAGCGGGCTCATCTCTTACGCCCAGGCAACGAAGACGCGGCAGACCCTCACTCGAATGGACGATGCATTGAACCGTCTGCAGCAGACCGTCCTGACGCCCAACAGTGAAACCAATCAACGCCTGAACGACGCCGGTCTCTCTGAAATAAAAAAACCCACTCGCCTGCTGGATCTGGTGCGACGAGAGTCCAACAACCTTGCCCGAGTGGCACCGGTTGCACCCTGGGTAGCCGAAATCGATGACAAGACCGCTACTCGTCTGGAAGTGAAAATTAAATATGAAGGATACCTGGCCCGCCAGGAAGCCCAAGCCAAAAGACTCCATGAAATTGACACCATTCATCTTCCCGGGGAAATGAACTATGACGGCATTCCAGGATTACGCGGTGAGATTATCGAAAAACTGAAGCGCTCCCGGCCCGCCACGCTCGGGCAGGTAAGTCGTATTCCGGGGGTCACTCCAGCCGCGGTGGAAATTCTGCGAGTATATATTCAGCGGCACAATCAGCAGCGCGCTCAGGCTGCCGACACCAACGATACATAAGGGAAAAACAATGGAACCGAAAATCATTCCGTCCAGTCGGTTCGCCGCAACGCATGTTCTGCGTTTTGATAAAAATGACGAAGTGGTTGAGACACTGACCCGATACTGCCGCGACCACGCTGTAACACTGGGAACCGTGTCAGCCATCGGCGCGGCCGGCGAAATCACGGTGGGCTATTTCAACACCTCAGAAAAAAAATACCATTCCCAGACTTTTACCGGCGACCTGGAAATCACCAACATCAGCGGCAATATCTCAACGATGAACGGTGATGTGTATATTCACCTGCATATCACCTTCGCGGACGAACAATGCAATGCCAAAGCGGGTCATCTGAATCGCGCAGTAGTAAGCGGCACTCTGGAGATGTTCATCAATGAAACCGATGACTCCGTCGATCGCGCGTTCAGCGACTCGATTGGTCTGAATCTGTTGAAACTCTAGTGCGACCACGGAAACCATGCGCTGAACGCCGACGCGCCACGACAACGCCGGGGCTGTGCATCAATATGGACACATATCCGTTACACAGAAATCAAACGGGATTTCTTGTGTTGATACTCCCTGCACATAAAAAATAATATTCACAATTTCGCTCTGCCCGTCATATACGCTGCCGGAATCATTCCAGCATTCTGTTTTCATGGACGACCACGGAATGCTTTGCCTGCCGCCTGATAACAACGCACAGAACCCTCCACCGAGGGCATCAATCTGCAGCCGAACCGGAGCATCCACCGCCTGCTCAATGTTCACATGCACGCCGATGTGCATTGCCGCATCGTTCCAATAGGCGTTTCTGTCTTCATCTGAAAAGGTGGTAAATCCCATCATCGCATACTCATACTCCCCGACACCAACCACCCCCGAGGCACACCACCGATCCGGATTTCCTTCGTGGGTGATGTCGAAGCTCGTGTTTCCACTATCGCCGCTAATCCAACTCGTTGTGTACATGCTGCCTGCCCAACCGAAATCGTTCGAAATAATGTCGATTCCGTCAATACACACAAAGTCGTCTCCCGGATTCGAAGAATCGGTTCCCGCCTCGCCAAGACCGATCAAATCCGAATCACTATCGCAATCCTGCCGCCCGTCTGCGCAGGAAACCGGGTTTCTATTTGTATCTGCTCCCCAATTTTCCACCGACACATCGGAATCGAGTTCATCGTCGGTTGCGATGCGATAACACCCGATACTCATCAAACTGAGAATGATAAAAATCGCGGATTTCATCCCGTTATTCTTTTCTTCGGCCATCGTTATCCTGTTGTCATTAAAACAGAGTCCCCAAGATCAAATTGTCATCTCCGTATAGGAACGACTGTCTGCAACAATATCACTTTTGGGAGCTGTCGTGTCTACTTATTCTGAAAGTATTCTCTAAGAATCTGCGCGGCGGTCCAAGAGGAATGAATCCGCCATTTGGGCTCGTTCACTATCAGCACCGCGATGGCAACTTCGGGGTTGTCTGCCGGTGCAAGCCCCACAAACCAGCTGTATGCCCGAAACGGTTTCGCACCGTGAAGGGTGCCGGTTTTTCCCGCCACTTCCACCCCCGGCACAATGGGATTTCCATGACCGTCTTTAAACGCCTTTCGCGCGGTACCCCGAGCCACAGTGACCTTCATGGCTTCAATCAGCTGTTTCGCAGTATCTTTTTCAACGCTGCGTCCGATGAACTTGGGCGAACTCTGGTAAATCACATTTCCGTTCTTATCGACTACGCTGTCAACGATATAGGGACGCAGCATCGCTCCTTCCTGAGCAATGGACTGTGCAATCATCGCACCGTGAAGCGCCGATAAATGTGAATGCCAGAATCCCGCGGAAGCTCTGGCTTTTTCAAGACGATCGGTCGGAATTTCGATTTCTGACTGCGGTACATCAATATCAAACGGAATTTCGCGACCGAAGCCGAATTTCTGTGCATATTGCGTCATGGTGGCGCGATCCAGCAGACGGTCGGACAATTTGGCAAACACCGCATTGGTAGAAAACCCGAATGCCGTGCGCAGACTGCGACAAGCTGTGTCCAATGAGGATGAATCCTCCAGGTTCTCCATGTACAACGCGCCCCCGCCGCCGTGGTAACACATCTCGGTATTCAATCCCACATCGGTCTGTTCGAGCAGCGCGGAGGTAGTCACAATCTTGAAAACTGACGCAGCGGGCGGAGAAGCATCCAGTGCCACATTCTCGTTCTCGGCGGCAAACGATTTTCCATAGCGTTGCGCAAACGTAATCACGCGCCCTGTTTTGGAATTCAACACGACCGCCGCAGCGGCCGGCACCTCGTACTGATCAAACAGATTCTGCGCATACTTCTGAAGTCCGGCATCCGGCGTGAATGTGACGGTGCGACCGTCATCGGTTTGCTGTACGTACTTTTCACCATCAAGCTTCATTTGTTTCACAGACACATCCGCCAATGGATCGCCTTGGTACACGGTGTCCTTCGCATCCGCCCAGGTGAACACAGAAACACATACGACCGCTACTACAATAAAAACCTTGAGTATCGCTTTCATTCAACCCCTCCTACAAACCAAAAAATACAAGTCTGCCGATTCAAAATCAAAAAAAGTGACGAATATACAGGGAATTTTGTTTAAAAAAATGAAACCACGCTACAGCGAGTCCGTCGTCGTGACAGACGCGGGGGAACACTTTTTCTTGATGGCCGTCCAATCCGAAGTGAACGGTTCAATACGTGGGGCGCCTTTTTTTTCAATCATCGCAGAGATATCATCCATACGCTCCGCAGACCCGGGGTGGGTCGAAACGATGGTCAGCACCGCACCCACGGAATCTTCTTTTTCTTCCAGTTTTTTCATAAACGCTAAAAACCCTCGGGGATCAATCTGCGAACGGTAGGCCAAATCCACTGCGGAAAGATCGGCTTCTGTTTCCTGCGAACGACTGAACTGCATGGCCGCTAGAGATGCCATATTCTCCATTAAAAACCCTTGCACCGCGTCGCTGTTACCGACAATCGCATACAGCACCAATCGCAAACCCAGATTCGCCACCACGTTCTTCATCCCGTGACGCTTCAGCACATGCTGAAATTCATGGGCCAGCACTCCGGCCACTTCTTCGGCATTATCGGATGCCTCAATCAATCCACGGTTGATAAACACATAGCCGCCCGGCAACGCGAACGCATTCACTTCCGGGTCGTCAATGACTTTGATATGCCACTGGTAAGGCGTGTCTCCCATGCCCATTGCAAGTCGTCGCCCGATTTCCTGCACCGCGCTATTCAGCTCTTCATCTGTGCATGTCTGATTGGCCTCCAGAATTTTCGCGGCTTCGCTTCGCCCTAGTTCGGTTTCCCATTCCGTAGAAATATGTTCGGTCACCGCGGCGGCGGCGGGGCGCAGCGCCATAAACATTCCTCCCACGAGCAATGCCACGGCAGCCGCCAGTCCAACCAGAAATGAATATCGCCCAGCGGCACGGCGCTTTTTCTTTGCAGCCAGACTGTCAAGCATAGAGAGCACCTGCATGGGCGCCCCGGTTTGCCGAATGGCATCAATCACCGCCTTGTTGCCCGAAAGCACGTACCATTCATCGTGCGGCTGCGAACTCTCAAACTTCACATAGCGATCTTCGGTTCCGGTGAGGCTTACCTGAATAACACCGTACAGTATTTTTCCAACCGGCCGATCTTCGATAAAGAATTCCAACCCCGAGGATGTCACCGCGATTTGACAAGATTCACCGTTGTGCCCGGCGCCATAAATCATTCCCCCAAATTGCGCTGTCTGCATGAAACCTCCCGTGCAAAAAATTGGGTTAGCAAGTCTCTGCTACATTATTAACGGCTTTACAACGCTTCGCAACCAAATGTCGATGCGATAACATCCACCGAAACCGTTTTCAGCGCCTGGCAGGCATGCTGAAATGCGAAATTTTGGCATTGTTCAGCGGTTGGGGTAGTATCGGCAATATGAAACGAACCGACGCAATCAAACCAGAACAATCCGTCCGGGAAGCAAATAAAGAAAAAGGAGCGTTCTCTTTCCTACGCACGCGACTCGCCTTATTGCTCTGCTCCGTTCCGGTTCTGCTGTGCTTTTTCGCGTTTCTCTACATGTTGGGGATGACCCACCTCGAACACAACCCGCGCGATTTTGCAAGCAGCCTCGCCTGGGCGGCAGAAACTTTCACCACCACCGGATACGGCGGCGACCACCATTGGAACCATCCGATTATGGTGGGATTCGTCATTCTAGTACAGTTCGCCGGTGTCTTCCTGGTGTTTCTGCTCTTTCCCATTCTCCTCATGCCCTATTTTGAGCAACGCTTCGAAGGACGCCTGCCCACGGTATTGCCCAAGCTGGCAGGTCACATTGTAATTTACAGCTACGGGCCTGCGGTCGAAACGTTCTTACGGCAATTAGAGCACAACCGCGTGCCATTCGTCATTTATGAGGAAAATGAAGCCACGGCAAGACGGCTCCAGGAACGGGGACGTCGCGTGGTGTTCGGCTGCCTTGCCGACGATGCACCCGATCTTCGCAGCCTGCAGCAGGCTCGTGGCCTGGTGGCCAATGGAGATGACTACAACAACGCTGTATTTATTCTGAGTGCCAGACAGCAGGGGTTCACCGGAAAAATCGTCGCCATGGTGCGGCATCCCAACCGGCGATCACCAATGATGCGCGCCGGTGCCGACGTGGTGTTCACCCCCACGCATATTCTTGCTGCCGCCATTGCGGCCAAGGCCAGTACTCGTATCAGCCCACGGGTATCTGGTGTTCAACGGCTCGGTCGACATCTTGAAATCGCAGAAGTCCGCATCCACCGAACATCGACACTTGCGGATAAAACGCTGGCAGAGACCGGAGTCGGCGCCAAAACCGGAGCAACCGTCATCGGACAATGGATGGGCGGTGTGCTGGTTCCGCAGCCGGACGCACGAACCCCGATGCCGGTCGACAGCATCCTGATTGTCGTGGGAAGCAATGACAGCATTAACAAACTGGGCCAACTGGCGACCCCTGTGGCGACCACCGGTCCTTTCCTGGTGATGGGATACGGCGAGGTCGGACAGAAAGTGTGCGAACTACTCCTCGCCGCAGGCGAAAAAGTCGTTGTGGTCGACATCAATGACCGCCCCGGGGTCGATGTGGTCGGAGACCCGCTCGATCACCAGTTGCTGGAAGAAAAGGCGGGAATCAGCGAAGCGCAGGCAGTGGTGCTCGCTCTGGAAGACGACGCCATGACCCTTTTTGTTGCCGCCGGAACCCGCGCCCTTGCCCCGGAGCTGACCATTGTTGCCGGTGTTCAGCGAGCCGACAGCATCGCACGCATTCACCGCGCCGGAGCGGATTTCGCTCTGTCGGTGGGACAAGTGGCAGACCAGCTTCTCGGATACCAGCTGTTCGGTGAAGAGTCGATATCAATTCAACCCCAAATCAAGGTTGTCCGGACCCTGCCCGGCGTTCTAGCGGGAGCGGCGGTGATTTCGAGTCGCGTACGCGAACGAACCGGATGTTCCATTGTTGCGGTGGAGCGGGGCGACGAAGTGATTGTAAAATTCAACGAAGATCTCACCCTGGCAGAACATGATCACGTGTACATCAGCGGCACGCCCGCCGCCATCGATAAGTACTATGAGGCGTTTCCCGGCAGTCGCGACCAGGTCCGGTAGGATTCAAAGTACTCAGCGCGGTGTGATGCCGGGCGGAACGCATTTAATTCGGTTCCACCCAGTAGTCGCGCGTGAATATCGGACGTTTGGGCGGTTGCTCCATCAGCTTTTCTCTCCAATCCGTATCGTTCAATCTGTCCTCCGCTGAAACGGTAAACTCGTAAAACGATGATACCGCACCGCTATATAAAACCCGTTCTCCGTTCATTTCCATCACCACAAACAGAATACCCGGGTGTCCGGTCGCCACTTCAAGAACCTGTTTACTGTTCATGTCGGTGTACACATCGGCAACCAGCGGCTCATCCGTGCCGCTCTCCGCGCTGTATTCACTCCGATAGTACGGTGTCCAATACAGACGGGGATACCAGCCATCGTATAGGCGCTCACCGGTATACGTATCCTCCTGCATTTTCATCATCTCATTTATAAATAACAGGTCATCGCCCGAAACGGCTTCACCGGCGAGCTCCTGTTCGCTGATGGTTTTCAATCGCGCCAGCGTCTCTTCAAAATGAGTAAAGAATGAATCCATTTCATACCCTTCCGCCAAAATGGTTTCATACAGCAGCGCCATTTTACGCACCGCACCGGTCAAGGCGTCATATACGCCGGGAATCGGCTCCACGTAGGCTTTGGGGAAATCACACCCGGAGCCACCCATCGCTTCCACCATCAACAACGTATCGTGGCGCATCTCTGTCCAACTGGCGAGGACGCCTTCCATTTTTCGATCGTGCCAAAGCGCAGTTTTCATCACATCAGGTACGTTTGTTTGCACGGTAGGCAAAGATGCAGCCATGAGTGCCCGCAGCCAATCACCAGTGGGTGTATTCGCCACCTGAGACGGCGAAACAGTGGCCATGGTTTTTCGGGCGGCAAGCAGGGCGGACGCCAGCTGTGGGCCGTCGTCGGCGTTCAAATCTGTTTTTAAATATGCTGCTGCTCGATTCGCGCCGAGCGCGTATGCCACGTCCATGGGAGACGCCATGGACCGCCCCAGATTCGGCTGCTGCGGGTTCAACTGCGGCTGAGTCGTTTGTTCGGTTACCCACGCGGTGTATTCAAATTTGGTTGGAAAAAACTTGAACAACACCGGCTCCGCCTGACCGTGCAGTGAGCGTTCAATAGAAAGTCGCCTGAGTGTGTTAGCGTACCGGCTGTCTACGGTTGCGCACATTGCTTTTCGTTCACCGCACGCGGCATACAAGGTCTGCAAATCAATGCTGTTGTCACTGCCCATCAACTTCGTGTAGAAGGAATGAATCCGCCGATAACGGCCCCACTGAGAAGTTTCATTTATTTTTTTTAGCAGTACCCTCACCATATTTTCATGAGCCGGCATGCGCATCTCTTCATTCGGTGCGTATACCATCAGCGGCATGTGATTCAGCCACTTCATGGCACGGAAGTACCCCTGCAATTCCATCGATTTTCCATAGTGACCCCGCGGATAGAACACACTGAAATCCTGTTCAACCGGTTTTCCGAAAAAGTGAATCGTATGCGTGGTTTCGCTATATATCATATCGATATAGGCCTGAACTTCCTGTTGCATGTCGTCCTTAAGAATCGGAGGATCTTCAAAATCACGGGGAGGGTCATTATACGAATTCAATCGTATCTCCTCCAACACATAAAACGGAACTGCCAGATACACCATCATGTTTCTTTCTGCGGCATCTGACGCATCAAGCGACATCAGGAGTGCGCGAAGCAAATCATACAATTCATAAACCAGTATTCTTTCTTCAGCCGTTTCCATTAATAAGTCAAAGGAGCGGTGAAACGCATGAAATATGGCATCCACGGTTACAAACACAGGAAGGTCCGCTTCATAAATTTCATAGTATATCGAACTGAAGCCTTTGCCATACAGCTGTTTCATCTCGGGTGTGGTTGCGGGTATCACGCCGAATCCGTTTTGGGACAACTGACGTTTTAATGTGGAAGAAAACGAAAATGCATCAGATGCCTGTTTGACAAATTGAACCTTGTTTAGTTTTGTAGCTGGAAACTCGGCATACGAAAGCCGGTTTCGATGCTGAAACTGTTGAACGCTAATATCGCTGAATTTTTCTTTGAAGTCTGCGAATGCAGCGTCAACCACAGAGTGGTTGTTCTGTGTGACCACGAGGGGCATCTCTTTTTCGGGGTAGGAAGCATACCAGATAAATGAGTTTGTGTGGCAATTACTCGAAACCAGCAAAACGCACCCGGCGGAAAAAATCACCATCGTGAACAGGCTGCGCGAGTTAGCAGCCCGGCGTTTCAGCGCAAAAGAAAATTTGCGATTCATAGATTCTCCTTCGTTCAATTATTCCTTAAACAGTGGTTCTCAATATTCGTATTCAAAAAATCCAAACTCTGAACCGGCCCATGCGCCGTCTGCATGCGTTTGATATGGACATCACAATGCCGAAAAAGTTTCAAAAATCTGTACACCGCGAATCACGAAACGTTTTAAAGTGAATATTGCCCAGGCGCGTGATAGATTGCGGCTATGAACATTCACTCGCATACCTATGTACCCATAGAGAATACCCAATACGTCGTTTTCATCGAGGAAGCTACAGACGTGTATTCTGCGCTTCGCGCACTCGCAACGAAGATACGCCCTTGCATATTGGCGACAGTGCTCGTCGTATTGTCAGCGCTGACCATGTCTGCCTGCGGAGATGACAGTGATAGCGGTGCTGCATTCACTGTTGTAGAACCGGCGGAAGATGTGCTTCCTCCGGCGACACCGCCCACTGAATCACGGGCAAACTCACTTGAAAAAGTGGCTATTGAAGGACAGGTGGAGTGCACGCGCTACGCCGCGCTTGCAAGCGACACTCCCAAGGCGATATGGGACTACAAACTGGGGCCCACCGCTGCATATTTTCACGACAACGGTGTAACGCTTAATCATGTATTAACGGGTCCGGAAAACGGCGAATATTGCCACAGGGATTGTCGTTCCGATGCAGTTGACTGGTCGGGAAAAGCAGGGCAGACACTGTATCTCACAGACGGAACCCCGGGTATGGACCGCACCCGGTTTGTATGGTCCCGCCACGAAGGGCATGGGGGCGCCGAATTCAATCATCTGTACCTTCTCTCTCCCATCAACCAGGCTACAGACGGAGATGGGGACAGTTGGTACACCGCATCGCCGGATCCGGCATTCACCCGGGAAGACTGGCTGACTACCGGAAACCTCACAACTCCAACGGCTATCGCGCGGGGAACGGTTTTGTGGTCGAACCACGCATTGGTGGGATTTCGCAACGGACTCTTGGGAGCGGTGGGAACCGGCAACAGCGGTGATTCGTTTCCATTCTTAATGCTTGACGGACGCGTCCCCATGGGGATTGCCATCACCCCCAACAATGAACTTGCTTTTGTCGCCACCTGGAATACCGCGACATGTCGAGGGGAACTCGCAGTCATAGCGCTTCAGAGTCGAGACGGATATCCGTACATGCTCCCCAATCACGGTTTTTTCACCAGGTTGACTTTGCTGGGGTATGTGGCACTGCCCATCGCTGCACCTACGGCGGTTGCCGCCACGCTCGATGTTGCGCAATGGAACTGGATTCAGGCCCCGGATTTAACCAATCCGGACGAACGTCAATCGTGGATGAATCGCGAACCCGACCATCGGGTCGCACAGGCCGGCTATGTATTGGTGACGTCTAGAGACGAACATCAGGCGGTCTGGATAGACATTACCCCTACAATGCAGTGGATTGAGGCGATGTACCTCGGCACCGACGACAACTTTCAGACCACACAGCAACCGGGCTGGCCACTCACGTTCGCACAGGCGCCGGAGGCCATGCCAGTGGTGGTTCACACCGAAGCGGTAAACCAACCCACTGTGGTCGTTGCCGGCTACGACGTCGGCGATCGCGCATATCTCGGCGCGGATGGCCTTTTTTCGAGGCATTCCTATATCGCCACCATCGACGGTTCGCTTCTGGCATTTGACTCATCCGCACTGATGAGGGGAGCCGGTGAAGCGCCGAAATTGTCCGACACGTACAGTCTCTGCAATAATCCCACCCACGTGACGTACGGAAACGGAATGCCCCGCCGCGATGAAATGTTATTCACCTGCCGTGGCGACCGCGCACTCGTGGTCATCGGCCCTGACGGCACCATCCAACGCACGCTTGCCGATGATCGGATAAGCGATCCGATTGCCGCCATGAATCCGGGAACACGGAGCGCAAATGTAATTACCGTGGCCGACTACGCCAATGCGCGACTACTCAACTACCAGGACGGCCCCCTGCAGCCCTGGGGGGACGATGTCTTCAGCAATCAACCCGATGCCGGTAGTTTCGTTTATCTTGGACTGCTACAAATAGACGGTTCTGTTGTGTCTATATCTGCGGCTGAAGTGCCCTGATGGCATCGCCCCAATCCCAGACGAGCGACATGTCCCGCCCCCACTACATATTCGGAGGTTCCGTTAACTCTTCAGAATCCCCGTTGCACGCGGGTGCATAGCTGTGGTAATCACAAAGGTGCCGAATTTGATAAACGGTTTCCCCTGCTTTGACCGACCCTTCGCCTTCGGCAGACGTACGAGTCTCCAACGCCTTCTGAAAGTTCTGCAACGCCAAAGGGAATGATTCCAATTTTTTATAGGCCATACCGAGGCTGTGGTAGGTATCAGCGGTGTGGTCATCCTGCTCGCCGAATACCGCGATAAAAATATCAAGCGCCTTTTTATACAGCGACGCCTCTTGGTCGTGGTCTCCCAAAACGTCGTATTGAACCGCTAGATTGGCATAGCTAAACGCTACCTGCCAGTGATGTGCGCCGTACAGCGCCAGTTGAATATCTAGCGCGTTTTCGGTCATGTCAATGGAACGCTGGTTTTGACCCATCATAAAATATGCTGTCCCCATGTTGCTATACACAGATGCGGCATACGGATTCTCAAGGCCGTACATGGCTACAAACGATGCGAGCGCATCTTCATATATTTTCAGTGCATCTTCATTCTGCCCGGCATCGCTCAGGCTTTCTGCCAGCAACATGTTTTCGTAGGCGTAGTACATCGACGTTTTTCCAAGCCCTTTTAAAAACAAATCCCGCGCTTTTCTTCGAACCTTAACGGCTTCCACCGGTTCTGTCATCTGCGAATAGGCTTGTCCGATCACACTGTATGTAACCGCTACCGGTAGAGACGCCATGCCCATCAGAGACTGCAGCTGCGTCAACGCTTCTCGATAAGAAGCGACCGCTTCCTTATATTTTTCCTGCGCGAACCAGCCGTGGCCCTTCAGCAAATCGATATACGCCATAGCAATTTTCAATTGTCGTTCAGTCGCCAATGCACTGAGCTTCTCAATACGGGTGAGGGCTTCCGTCTGCTGGTTTTTCAGCAACAAATTCCATGCAACGCTCAGCCCCACCTCCACCTTGACATTCCGGGATGCACTTTTTTGAGCGACAGCATCGGCCTTCGCCAGCATTGATTCATACCGTTCATCCAGCAACATCTGGTATAGCTGGGCCTCCGCCAGATACTTTCTCGCCAGCTGGGACAATTCGTCACTGTCGGCGGCATCATGGGATTGAATCACTGCTGAGCGGGTGCAGCTCTGAATTTCCACCCAAATCATGTCTATGGTCCCGTCCAAAACATCAAGGCCGGACGATTCTATTCGCCGAGCAACCGCCACGATGGCTTTCTGCTTGTGCAGTGTAAACTGAAAGCACGACCGCACCGCGCCGTCACATACCTCGACGGCAGATGCCGACCTCGCTTCGCTGTCGCACGTTGCCGCGTACTGCTTCACCCACTCATCGGTCAGTTCATTCATACGCAGCACAAATCGCTCCCCCACCGCGCGGGGCCATTTTCCATTCAGCTGTTGAAACGCTATGCGCACTTCTACCGAGGTTGCATCCGACCAGAACTGGCGAATTTCATTTTGCGCCGCAAGCGCTTGGGACTGTTGCAGTCTTTCAGGAACAATTGCCGGCGTTGCTCCGCAACTAACCAATGTAACCAACGCCAGCATCCACAGGAAGAAAACCGCGAAGCGGCCGATGCGCTTCGCAATCACAATGCAACGTTGTGTTTGATGCATCACCCCCCCCTTTATTGAAGACAGCGGCTCAGACAAATGATGCGAATTCAGTACTCACCCTCAGGCAAAATGGTGTACCCGATACGGGCGGTTACCCGAAGATCGGGCAAGGTGCTGTCTTTATTCACGCTGATGCTGTATGAAATTCCGTTCTCATCCTGATTTTTAGCAGCCTGATCAACAAATGCATACCAATATCGAAAGTCGTTCCCGTTTTCTTCGGGAAAGAAAATCGACACCGGCGATTCGACTAGATCGTGAGGAAAATAATATAGCCCCCCCATGGTTCCAAATGTCACCGATGCCATCAACGGATCCGGCGCATCGTGGGTGACCGCTACAGTGGGATCGGCCCACCGCATTTCCAACAGCATTTTGGCGTGGGTATTTTTATCGGCATCCCATTGTCCGATTCGGTCGTAGGTATGCAAACTGAAATGGGTGTTGGCGGCAGTAAGTATATCTGTCATCTCAATCACATTGAAACCTTCGGTGGCATCGCCGTAATTCGAAGTTCCCGACATCGACATCCCAATCCCCAAATCCGGGGCTTCCCATCCCACCAGCCCCAACGTGGGATGAACATATCCCGTGCCTTCAATCAGCGTATCGGTCAGCGGCAACCCCGCCATGGTGAACGTTCCCGAAACCGCATACTTACGGCACCCAATTACCGGCCCCATGGCCGACATCAACGTGACATCATCTTCCACCGGACCATATGTCACACTGACGGGAATCGTTTGTCCCAGTGCGCTGAGTTCAATTGTCGCATCACGGATTTCACCGGTTTCCATTTCATCCACATTGATTTCAATCGGCTCCGAGAGCGTGACGGTTTCTCCCAGCCAAATATCCAACCCGGGAATACCCGTCAGTGTTCCCAAAAATCCGTTACTCTGCAGCGTGGTAATATAAATGGTGCCGTCTTCTTCAACAGCCGCGGTGACCGTTCCGGTGCCGGTTCCGGTTGTCAACAAATCATCTGACTTCGCAGAGACAAAGCCCCCGGTGTATTGGTTGAATGTTTTTCCATCCACCACTGTTTCTGTTCCGGGGACCTTTTCCATCTTCACAATCGCGTCCGGGTTATCCGGAACGGTTCCTTCAAACACCGCCGCTGTATTGGCATCCCATTTCTGATACGGGTCATTCTGCACATCGACGTTTTCGGAACCATTGTCCTCAGCGCAGGCGACCGAAATAAACATACACATCATCAAACTCAATGAAAACCGATTCAACTTCATAAATAACCTTTCTGTCACAACAGGGGCAATTCATGCACCATATCAGTGTCCCCATACAAATACCACATTTATGAAAATATTCACGAATATCAAATACTGAAAATGCCGTTTTTCACGTGAGGTCATTTATCTTCGACAGCCGCTATCTTCTGTAAAACGCCGATCGGAACATTTTCCGACACCACCATTCCACCAAATGCTCGCTTCGCGCTCCGAGGCTTCGGATACACACGCACCTGGTCATATCCGCGAACCGCAGTGTCTCTACTCACTTTTACCGTAGTGGTCTGAAGGTAGTCCCGAAGCACGCCCTTTTGCCTCACCGTCACCGATACACGCTCCATTTCACGGTGATGCTGATACAGCACAACATCATACCGACCTGCGGACAATGCCATTTCGATACGCGTTCCCTTGAACCCTTCAAGCTGAAGACTCGGCGTTACGCCAATTCCGAACCGATTCAGATGAATCACCTTTTTACTCATGATATGCTCTCCGGTCTGCAGCTCAGACACGTGTTTATATTGAAACACCGAAAATTCCTCGCTGCAGTACCGCTCAATTAAATAATTGTATTGCCCGCTGTTCAGCTTCCATATTTCTTTCCACCGATGAAGACTGAACAACGGCTCGCGCGTCACAATTTTGAGTTTGTTGAAGTAGAGGTGCAAATATCGGTTCGAAAGCTGTTTTTTCGAATGAAATGCGGCTTCCATGTATCCGCGGGGCAAGTCCCGGTTGTAGTGGGCCACACGCCAGGCACCCAACCGTTTCGGTATCCGCGAAAGCAACGGATCACTCAATGCCAGAGGGTCGACAATGTGCACCTCCGGACCTGCGTAATATCCGTACCAGCCAATCATCCGCTTCTGCTCCGCATGGGGACCTTTCTGCCGTGCTGCCATTCCGTCCCGAGCCCACCCGGTTTCCCGAAACAATCTTTCCCGGCTCATCTGCAGAAAACCGCTTCCATGAAAATAAAAGCCTCGCTCATCTGCGATACCGTTCAAATCCACCATACGGTCCTTTGAATTTTCCGAGCGAAACATCGGCGAATGAACGGACGAGAAACCCAACACAACAATTGACGATAACACCGCCACCGCATTCCAAACACTGTCAATCCGAATCTGAGCCAGTACCGCGGTGGAAGCCAGAAAGGACGCGGTTAAAAACCGGCCGCTCATATGATCTCCACCCACCGCAACCACGTACAGCAGATAAAGCACCGCTCCCGCCATGATTAGAATATCAGTGGTGCTTCGCTGTGTAGTCGCCTTCGCCACCGCTGCCCCCACAACAAACAGCGTTATCGGGTCCCACGCCAGCGAATTCAGCAGATAAAAAAAGCCCTGGGTCCACAATTCCATCTTCCAGATACCGGTAGACAGCTTCGCATACGCGGTATTGGGAAACGGAAACCCATAATAAGTGATACTGAACAGCTCCCATAATAATATCGGAAACATCCCAAACAGAACCGGTTTGAACGAATGAAAAAACGGTCGCTGCAACAAAAACCATCCCAATGCGGGTGCGTAAAGTATGGCATGATCCAATCGATTCACCATCGCCAAAGAAGAAATCATTGTAACGATAAAAACATCTTTGGCGGGCAACGGCTGCTTCAATCGGGACAAGGGAATCAACCGCAAATAGAAAATAATCAGCAACAGGTGCGACAGCGGATTTTCAAGTCCGGAGGTAGAAAAATCGATGAACGCCTTCGAGCAGATGAGAATCGCCAGAACCAACAGCACATTCACTGTGGTACGGGCGAATAGAAGCAATAGAATCGCTGTCGCTGCAAGTGACACTGCAACCGAAATAAAAATCACCGTAAAATAAATTTCGTGGGTTAACAAATAAAAAGGCGCCATGGTGAACAGCCACAACGGATTGGTAAATGCCTGTACCCGCTCCAGGGGATTCCAACGCAATCCCAGCCCGTTCACCCAGTTGTCCAACGTGCGGAAAGTGATGTACGAATCGTCACATACCCAAGCATTTCGCAAAATAACAATTCCCAAAAAGAAAATGCAAATCAGAAAAATAGTGCGATTGGTTTGAAAAGCAGCGCGAATATCATCGGCGGCCACTTGCTTCGGTGTATTCAATGCCTTCATGTGACTCTCCCAATATGTCTTTGAGGGAGAGATAAGCAATTTGCATACCAAGTCACGGTATTTTTCTCTGTAATGTAACCAGCCGACATAATTGTCAAAAGCTGTATTCTGCCGAAGCCTGTATAGAGATTCAATGTCACAAGTTGTGTCAGTTGAGGAACATGTTTTACTTTATTTCTGTTCCCCGCTGCTTTTTATGCAACACCTCCATCAAACGGCCGAACAGGAACGAACACACTCAAGGAGGTAAAGAAATGAAACGTCCGTACCGAATTGTATTCTGCTGTCTGACCGCATGCTTTCTGTCCCTGCCCACCATCTCCCCCGCGATGAACGGCGGTGACAACGAAATGTTACTCGTGGTCGGGGAACAGCAGGTCATTGACGCCCGAAACATAGAGAGCTTTTCAGAAAGCACCCAGGGGGTCATCGAAGTGAAAATCCCAAAAAACGGCCGGCAACTGGTTATTACCGCGCTGCGCCCCGGAACCACTTCTCTGCTGCTGCTCGAACACGACGCCTCACAGAAATCACTGTTCATTACTGTATTCTCCAAGCATCCTCGCACCATTATTGACGAAGTAAAAAACCTGATCGGAGAGTCACCTGGGGTTCGATTTATTCAGGTAGGTGCGCGGGTATTTGTGGACGGATATGTTTCCAGCGAAACAGAGCTCGCGCGTATTCACCAGATTCTATCGTTGTATCCGGAGCAAGTGCAATCGCTGGTACAGGTGGGCAGCGCTGTGAAACCCAGAACCAATATTCGGCTGGACCTCACTTTCATTGAGCTTCATGCAGCTGATAACATCAGCGGCGGCATCAACTGGCCCGCGAATATTGGACAGGGCGGCACCGGCGCATTTACGTATGATGTAATGACCGGGATGCCTCAGGCGTCTTACCGCGTGATGAACCAGGCCATGCCGTCCATTCACGCGGCCCAGGCGCGCGGTATAGCAAAAATAAAGAAACAGGCGTATCTGATGACTACCAGCGGAAACAGCGCCACGTACCAAAGTGGCGGCGAAATCAACATTCCCATTGCCGGTTCTCAATCCGCCGAGTTGCGAACCGTTTCTTACGGCTGCACCCTGAGTGTGCTGCCCCACGTAGATGCCGCACAGGGACTTATCGATTTACAAATCGAAGCCGAAGTTTCAGAACTAAAGGAAACCGACCAAAAAGCACCTGGGCGAACTCTTTCAAAAGTCAGCACCCAGGTGCACCTAGGCATCGGTCAGACCATTGTACTGTCGGGTCTGGATTCTCACACGGAAAGTCGCACCCAAAGCGGCATTCCCTTTCTATCCCGTATCCCAATTGTCGGTATGCTATTCGGTGTGCATCAGCAACACACCGAAAAAGTTCACGGCATCATCGCAATTACGCCGGTAATTCTCGACGATCCGGGCAGAGTCGGTAAATCTGAAATCCAAAAGGCCCTCAAGGAATTCAAGCAATTCAAAGGATTCTAAAAACCTGGCGCACTCCATTTATTTGGCTGCACAACCGTCTTTCGCATGGGCCAGAGCGGTATCAATGGCCCGATCGGTGGTCAGGTTGGAATGCTCTCTGGCTTTTTTTAAATGCTTCACCGCCAAAGGTGAACCGATCTGGCCGAGGGAGCGAGCAGCAGCCACAGCTATCACTTTTTCGGTTGAGTTGGCGAGGGGCTCCGCACCCATCCGCAACAGCTCAAACAGCGCGTCCAGAGTAGCGTCGTCGTTCTGACAACGGGCTCCCGCCACCTGTGCAGATCGTTCCAGCAGGGCGGCGTGTTTGCTAGCGGTCATAATTCCGGTCACTCCGCTGTCGAGACGATGGTCGTCAATCGTGGTGGACACACGCAATGCTTCCATTACGACGATTTCACTGTCATCGGAGAGCCCGTTAGTAACCATCTGTTTTTTGACCTTCGGCAGATGCACCGAATTGAGAACCGCCAGCGCCCGAACCTGGGGCCACAGACTGTCGCCGGCAGCGGTTACGGAATCCTGCTTTGCGACGTTCTTGCTTTTCAATAGACTGGTAAGAGCCTCAATCTGCACAAGCGGCTCGTTGTCCCCTGCCAGCTGCGTCAGCACCGCAACCGCCTCTGCGGAATCGCCGAATGCCGCCAGTGCGCCCGCCACAAGATACCGAAGAAATTTGTTTTCACTCTTTGCAACCTGTTGAAAAAACTGAATCGAAAACAATTCTTTTGCTGCTGCGATAATCCGCAATGCTCGATATTGGTTTTCGAATTCACTGATGGCGTAAACGTCCCTTGCCATCAGAGCGGCTTCCTCAGCAGCGGAAGTGGTTTCTACTGCTATGGCCAGCCACTGAAACATCGTTGCAATATCGTCATTCTGTCTCGCAGCATCTGCGGCGGCAAGTACGTTTGCTGCTCGATGCGGTGCATCCACTGTCATCTGACCAATTGCAGCCAGCAGCTCTTTTTTTCTCATTGCATCTTCAGACATACCCACAGCTTGCACCAGTTGTTCGAACCCAGCGTCGGAATTCAAATCCACCAGCAACTGAACGGCTACAAAAAATTTCTTCGCGCTCCTGTTTTTCAGATACTTTGCTAAAACAACCTCTCCTCTGCCTTTTGTCTTCGCCAATGCGCTCAAAATATCATCCAGTATGAACGAACTGTCTCCCATGGCGGCCGAAACCAGCAGGGACACTCCCTGCTCGGGCGCGATTTCCGCGATCAGCCGTACCGCCCGGCGTTTTCCCTGCACCGACAATTTTTTCCACTGGACCGCAATCGCGGCGTATACGCTCTTTCCCAATGACCGCAACACAGTTTTGGCCTGTTCGCCCAAATCGTCGTCATCGAGTTGGGCAACCAGCTTTTTCAATCCGTCCGGCGAATCGAGTTCTGTTCGCACCTGCACTTCAAACAACGCCATCGGATCCTGGTTTCTCGCGCCGGGGTCCTCCAAAATAACCGATAAACACGTCGTTTGTTGCGGCACAGGAAGCATGAACCAATACAGGCCTTCGTCACTCGGCAAACGCAACCGATATGCGCTATGCGACAAAGAAACCATCACCGACGGCGGCGACGAAAATCGGTCGCTATTCCTTTTTTTCTTTGCCGACACATCCTGAGACGCCACGCGTATTCCCACTGCGGTTACTTTCCACTCAGACGACAGTGTCGTAAACGAGGCAAACTCACCGACTCCGTTCCCACTTCCGGCGGTCCATCCCGACTCCGAACGACCGTCCACCAAAGAAAAAGGAGGCGTTAACAGCAAGGGATTGCGATCGTCTCCCACCGATGAAGAAACACTGTCGGCAGTAAGAAACTGCACGCCTTGCAATGGACCGACCTCCGTTTTCACATCGGGTTCCAGGCTCGTTTTCAATTGAATTGAACGTCCGCCCTGGGTCGGAACAAATTCCTTCTTTTTCACATCATATTTCTCGCGAAACAGCAACGGCGCCGCAGTGTGGCCGCACAACCGAACCCCCTGATATAAAATGCCCTTCACAATATCAATAACGCCGTCACCATCTAAATCCAACAATCGAACATCCGTGGCCCACTGTTCTCCGACATCGCCACGATATACCACCGCTTCTTTCCAGATCAGCTCCACGGTATCACCGGTTCGAATACCGAGCAGACGGTATACCGGGTCACCTGCAATGGTAACCAGAAACGCCGTATGAGAGGCGGAAACCGACGCAATCTGAATATCCGCCTTATCCGCGACGACTTCGATTGGGGTTTCGAATAAAATCTTTTTATCGCGAGTCAGCTGTATCCGGTGCGCGTCCACCGTCAATACCGCCCCGTCTTCGAGCGCAAGCGTCTTTGCCGCCCACGCGGACGCGGCCGCAAACCAAACCGACAAAAAAGCGGCCCCAAATAAAACTTTGCACAACACACGCGTTTTTTCTTTTTCGTTCATTTCGTGGTCTCTTTTCGTTATCTTGAGTCGGCATCCACAGCGAACAACCGCTTCACTATCGAAGAACGTTCCAACAGTTCGGCAAATTTTCCATCATCCACAATGCGTCCATCGTGAATTACCAATGTTCTATCGGCGAACGCCGCTGTTCTGGCGCGATGGGTCACCGCCACTACGGTGATTCCCTCCAGTCGCCGAAGGGCATCGATTATCAAATCTTCATTTTTTCCATCCAGCGACGCGGTCACTTCATCGAGCAGCAGCAGAGACCGGCCGGACGCCAATGCCCGAGCCAGGCAAACCCGCTGACGCTCTCCGGCCGAAAGATTGGCGCCATTTACCCCCACGTTGTACGCCAGCCCATCCTCGATTTCCATCGCAAAACGCAGCACCCCTGCCTGGCGACACGCTTCTTCAATTTGCGCCGCAGACATTTCCGAATCGCCCAGTGACACATTGGCAGCAATCGTGTCGTGAAATAAAAATGGTACCTGGGGAACCAGCGCCACCGGCCATTCCCATGCCGCACGACCGCTCCTGGGCTTGAGGTAGCCAGACAGCACATGAAGCAGTGTGGTTTTTCCGGAACCGGATTCTCCCACAATCGCGACTTTTTCCCCCGGCCGAATTTGAACAGACACACCGTCAAGTACGGGTACACTGTCGCCGTACCCCGCCACCAGTTCCTCCAGAAGAATTCCCGGCACCGTTTCATTCGGCAGGTAGAACTGGTGCGGCGGATGCAGCAGCGGTTCCAATTTGTCGAATGAAGCGAAACCGCTCTGCAACGCATGTACCGCATTTCCCAACCCCTTTACGGGGCGATACAGCAGAAACAAAGTTGTGAAGAAAGAGATGAACGCTTCAGGTGTGAGCACGCCGTTTTCAATCTGAATCTGGGCGTACCAAAGGGTCACCCCCAGTGCAGTAGCACCCAGCACCTCATTCAGCGGAGATGAGACGGCCGAGATGCTGAACGCCGCCACTGCCCGACGCACCAATGAACGGCTCTCCGCATCAAACCGGCCTCGACCGAACTCCTCCCGCCCGAAAGACTGCAGCACCGACGCGCCGTTCACGGATTCATCGATGACCTGGCTGACACTGGCATAGGCATCGTAGAATTTTCCCTGACGCGTACGCAGCATCCGCCCCAGCCGGGAAATCAACACCGCAACCGGTGGAAACGCGACCATTCCCACCAATCCCAACTTCCACGACAAACTGATTGCCAATCCCACCAGCGCAATCAGCTGAAGCGTATTGCTCACCAACGCCATCATCCCTCCGGTAACAGTTTGCTCCACCACATGGGCATCCACCGTGAACCGACTGACCATATTGCCGATGACATCATGATTCCGCTGCAACGGATTCATCTGGAGCAACCCGTCAAATAGCCGTTTGCGTAACGTGTACAAAACCTGTTGTCCAGCGCGAATCACCAGAATCCGCTGAGCAAAAAACGCACCGCCCTTGATTAAAGAAACGGCAATCAGCAATAATCCAATGGTCAGGGCCGATGCCCGGCTTAATTGATCTGAGAGAAACGCCAGCGTGTCTTCAGTATGGCTATCGGCCATGGGAACGGGCATTTTCTGAGGTGTGGCTTGCAGAAAAAGCGATTTTAAAACCGGTCCCATCAGGTAGGCGTAACCGGCGGTGGTCATCGCCATCAGCCCCATGAAAACCGCCGCCAGAATCATTGCCGGCAGCCTCGGACGCAGTAATTCATATATCTTTTTTAGATATTCAAAGTTCTTTTTGTTTTTTTTATTTATAGAAAACATTTTATAATTTCAATATGTTATGCCACACAATACCACGCACGCCAGTACGAAAATCATTTTTTTTTCATTTTGTCACTAAAGAAAATCCGAGCGCTGCCGCTTAACAGTTATCAAGGGGGAGACGCAAACGGAGCGGGCACAAATCTCCAGAGCGTCCAGACGTTTCGAATTGGTCATCGCGCCAATTCCCAGTTGAACTGTCAAAAAGGGAGTTTGACTCCCGGCAAGGTGGTATGTTTATGAGCGAAAAAGCAAAAAGAGGACGAAAACCCAAGCATGCAGATTCAAACTTTGGAGAAAACAAACCGGCAAAAACCTGGTCCAGTTCGAAGCACGATCCGACGTTGAGTAAGTATTTCTCTGAGCTGGCGTCGCATAAAATGCTTACCAGCGAAGAAGAAATCACCGAAGCAAAGAAATTAGCAGACCTGGAAATCCACCGCTGGTGTGTCACTTTCCGCGAGCCTGAACTTGTTCCTCAGATGATCGAAGGTATCGAAAAATGCCTGGACGAAGAGCAGAACATTGACGGCCTACAAAAACTGAAAAAATATGCGGTTAAAATCAACGATAAAGGCGCCGGCAAAACCCAACTGAACCGTTATGTTAAAATGGTGGGGGAGTTAGCCCCGAAACTCCACGAGCAAGATTTAAAGCGCGATTTCATTCATGCGGCGCACCGCGTGGTGCAAGCTACGTTACGCAATCCCGAAACGCAAACCGAAATCAAGTGGTTGCAACTGGCTACAGAAACCGAACGTCTGGCCACTCAGATTCGCATGACCAAGCATGCGTTCATTCGAGCCAATCTTCGGCTGGTTGTTTCAATTGCACGCCGCTACGACAAAGGACAGATGCCGCTCATCGATTTGGTACAGGAAGGAAATCTGGGACTGATTAAAGCGGTGGAACGATTTGACTATAAGCGCGGATTCCGTTTCAACACCTATGCATCATGGTGGATTCGTCACGCCATCGGTCGCGCCCTGGCCGACAAGGGACAGGCGGTCCGCGTACCGGTTCACGCCCTGGATGCCCAGCAGCGATTGGGCCGCGCCGTCGACGCCATCACTCTGCGTCTGGGCCGCACCCCCACAGAGGAAGAATTGGTCGAGGAAACCGGCATCAACCCACGCAAATTGAAAAAAGTTCAAAAGCACAAACTGGCGCTCATTGCCTCTCTTGACAAGGAAATTTCATCAGCTGACAACCGCAAGTATATAGATCTTTTAGCGGATGAAAGCATCAAAAACCCGTTCGAGAGCGCCATGCTCTCCGCATGGGAACAGAATATGAATTCCGTGTTGGAAATACTCAGCCCCATTGAACGCACGATCGTAAAATGGCGTTACGGGTTGGAAAACAACGGCGAAGAAATGACCCTTAAGGAAATCGGAAATTACTACAATCTCTCCCGCGAGCGCATTCGCCAGATTCAGGAACAAGCCCTCAAAAAAATTCGCCGTAAACTCGACCTCGACGCGGCGTAATTATCTTTTTATTCCCAAACAGTTTGAATGGACCGTACCCTTGAGGGGACGCAGTGGACGGTGTGGACTCGGTGGACAGAGGGGACATTGGTCGACGATGTGAGCTGAACGAACCGAATTGGGGGAAAAACCTTGGGCATTTATTTCACCTGTCGTAAACTGGCGGAATGACTACATATAATGTATCTGAGCTGTATACTGAAGTACTCGACGCCTGGACCATTTTATATGACAGGGATCCGGCCCAGAGCGAGCGGCAATGGATCAACATCGGACTCTGGGACACACCGGGCATCGACTATGAAACCGCCTGTGACCATCTGGCCGGACGCCTCTATGAACTGGGGCGGTTTCACGGCGGGGATACCATTCTCGATGTGGGCTGCGGAACCGGCACCAGTTGCCGATTATTCAGCGATTTAACCTTTGCCAGCGAGCACAGCCGCCCGCAAATCATCGGCATCAACATTACGCCAAAGCACATCGACATTGCATCCCGTCTGACCGATCCTGCTGTCTACGGTGATTCTATTCAGTACATACAAGGGGATGCTACCCGGCTCAACATGTTCGATACGGACCGCTTCACAAAAGTATCCGCGCTGGAATGCGCCTTCCATTTCAACACTCGTGAGGCCTTTCTCAATGAAGCCTTTCGCCTGCTTCGACCGGGAGGCACACTGGTTATGGCCGATATTCTGATCAAGCCGATCACCCCCACATTCGACAAATGGCGAAAGGTCTTTCCCGAAAAGCTGATTCGCCCCATATTTGAAAAGCCGTCCGAGTACATGGCCATGCCCATCGAAAATCAAATTACCGCCACCCAGCTGCAACGCTCATTGGAAAATATCGGTTTTGAACGGATTTCAATTGAAACCATCAATGCGCAAACCAAACCGTTTCAGCGCCACTACAAAAAAAAAATGAAAACCTACCTGCGGGGTCAACGCCCGGAATGGATGCCTCCATACGATAAAAAACACATCTCCGCGTTCAAACGAAAAATGGACTTCACCGCCATCACCCTGAACCTGGCCGACTACGTACTGGTGAAAGCGGTGAAATAATTTCTTCTCCAGACTGTTTCCCAAACAAGTTTGGTTCGTTTATTTCACTTTCGGGGCAAGTTCTTTTACACCGTTAATGATAATTAATTTGAAAAGAACATCTTAATGTTCCCCTTTTTCCCCATTTTAATGAGGAGGTGAATTTGATTAAGGTTGAACATCTCTCCAAAAAATACGCCGCAGCGACCGCCGTGGACGACATTTCGTTTGAAATCGGAAAACATGAAATCGTCGGTTTCCTGGGGCCCAATGGAGCGGGTAAAAGCACCACGCTGAAAGTGCTCACCTGCTTTCACAGCGCCACCAGCGGCAAAGTCACCGTCGACGGCAACGATGTGTTCGAACACCCCGAAAAGGTGAAAGCAGTTATCGGATATCTGCCAGAAAACGTTCCTTTGTACCCAGAGATGCGGGTTCGCGAATATCTTGACTACCGGGCGGGTATCAAAAAAGTGCCGGGCGCGAAACGACAGGAGGCGGTTACTAAAGCGATTCAACGCTGTCGCATCGACGGTGTGCAGCACCGCATCATCGGACAGCTGTCCAAAGGATTCCGCCAGCGGGTGGGGCTGGCGGACGCGCTGCTCGCCGACCCGAAAATATTGATTCTGGATGAACCCACGGTAGGGCTCGACCCCAATCAGATTCGCGATGTACGCGAGCTGATTCGCGAACTGGGCAAGGAGCGAACCGTTATTCTATCGAGTCACATTCTTCCTGAGGTAGAGGCGGTCTGTTCGAGGGTAATTATTATCAACCGGGGAAAAATCGTGGGGCAGGGAAAGCCGAACGAGCTTCGGGAGCGACTTAACGCGAAAAAAGAAGTGGTGGAAGTCGAAGTACTCGATCCCGACCATGTCGCTGAGAGCGCGATACAGTCCATTGACACGGTAGAGAAAGTGACTGCCCTGCCGGTTGCCGGTGTATTTCATGTGCAACCCAACATAGGGAAAGATGTGCGGGAACGTCTTTTCGATACGGCGGTATCCGCGGGTTTTAAATTACTCGCCATGCACACGCGACAAAGCAGTCTCGAAGATATTTTCGTAGAAATTATCACCCAGGAACAGGAAGATGCGGCTCAAAAAATGGGAGAACCTGAAGCGGAGGAAGAAAAATGAGCATGTTGTGGCAAATCAGACGGGAGTTTTCAGCATTCTTTTATTCGCCCATTGCATACGTCGTGATCGGGGCGGGCACATTGCTCAATTCAGTGATGTTCTTTCTCATTATACTTTTTCTGTCACGGTCGGGACCTGCGCCCGGTGCACCGATGGAAATGCTTTTCTCGTGGGTACTATTCTGGCTGGTGGTGATGATTCTGACCCCGCTCATCACCATGCGCTCCTTTGCGGAAGAAAAACACTCCGGGACGCTGGAAACGCTAGTAACTGCACCTATCAGCGACATACAAATCGTACTGGCCAAATACTTCAGCTGCCTGGCGTTCTATGTGATCTTATGGCTGCCCACCCTGCTCTATCCGCTGATTCTGTCGAAATTCTCGGCTATTGACATGGGACCGGTTCTATCGGGATATCTGGGCACATTCGGAATCGGGGTGATGCTCATCAGCGTGGGGGTACTGTGCAGCGCCCTTACCAGAAATCAGATTGTCGCATCTCTGGTTACCTTCGCCACGATGATGGCGCTCTTCTTGAGCGGTCTTTTTCGCTGGGTCGACGGTCTCAGCCTGCAATCACTGTTTGAATACATTGACCTGATGGCGCACATGGAGGACTTCGCCAAAGGTATCATAGACACCCGCAGACTGGTGTACTACGGCTCTGTGGCGCTGTTCAGCCTATTCGCCACGGTTCAGGTTCTGGCGGCCAGGAGGTGGCGCGCATGAAACACAGGCAACTGCAACTCGGAACCAACGTATTCATCTCGGTGGCGGCACTGTTTGCAGTGGTCGTCATGCTGAATTACATCGGCGCAAGGCACTATCGCCGGTTTGACTGGACGTCTTCGCAGATATACACACTTTCGCCGAAAACCAAATCCGTTGTGAAACAGCTTCACCGAAAGGTCACCCTGTACGTGTTGTGGTCGCGCACCGACCCGCTGTTCGGACACCTTGAAGAAGTACTGGCCGGATACAGGGAGTTAAACAACCGCATTGACGTACAAACACTGGACCCGGACCAGGACCCGGAACAGTTCACGATGATTCAGCGCAAATACGGAAATATGAAAGTCAACGAAATGGGAGAAGCCGGCGTGGAAGCGGGTGTGTTTGTTGTGTGCGGCGACAATGTGAAATTTTTGCCCGCCACGTCGTTCTCGGATTACGGTGACGATCTGACCCAGCAAAGCGACACGCCGTCCATTCGGTTCAAAGCCGAAGGAGAACTCACCAGTGCACTGATAATGCTGACCGCCACTGAAAAGCAGACCATCTGCTTCACTGAGGGGCACGGGGAATGGGCTTTTGAAGGTAGCGAGCGGGATTCCCTTCGCCACGTCAAAAAAGATTTGACCCTGGATGGTTTTCTGTCAGAGGCGATTTCCCTCGAAAACGGTGCCGTGCCCAAACGGTGCAACGCAGTGGTGGTAGCGGGGCCCAAACACCCATTTCTGGAGAGCGAGGCAGAAGCGCTTCAGAACTATTTCAACGGCAGTGGGCGATTGTTACTGCTGCTGGACCCCATTTTTGAGAAGGAACGGTTTCTGAATACCGGACTCGAAAAACTGTGTGCCGCTGCGGGAATTGAGCTTCGGAACGATTTTGTGCTGGAAACAGATCCCAGGCGTCTGGTGTCTGAAACGCCGGTAACCTTTCTGGCCGATCGATTTTATACACATGAATCGGTCAAACCGCTGGCGGGCGCCGCATCGATGCCATCGCCGGTGATTTTCTCAATTGTGCGCTCCATGAAACAGTCCACGCAAAAAGATGTGATTGCCGACATTCTGGCCACCACTTCGGCCGTCAGTTGGGGAGAGACAAATCTGGCATCGGTACAAGGGGGCACCACGATTCCCGAACAGGACAGCTACGATACGGAAGGCCCGCTGGTCATCGCCATGGCCGCCACCCGGGGAACTAAAAACGGCAAAGAAGCCGGGCGCATGGTGGTGGTCGGTGACAGCGACTTTTTAAGCGAAGAGGCATTCATCAATGCAGGTTTGTACAACCAGGATTTCTGGTCGTCGCTGGTGGGATGGCTCAGCGCTCGCAAAGAGCTTGTCGCCATTGACGCCAAAAACCCGGAGCAGGTGCAGCTGCTCATTACTGATAAGGATTTCGCCAACATTCTGTTCGCCCTCATCCTGGAGGTGCTGCTCATCGGCGCCATCGGTATCACTGTCATTTACCGAAGGAGGAAGTGATGAAAAATAAGACGGTTATCGCAGTGCTCGCGGTAGCAGCCCTGTTATTTCTCTATATCGCTCTGGTGGATGACAAGTTGCAGACCACCGATGAAAAACAGGCTCGTGCCGAAAACGTATTTCACACCCTTCGGGCAGATCGCATCAGCCGCATTGAACTGACCACGCCGAAAGGTCGTGTAACGCTTCAGGCAATTGAGGCAGGCCCAGGCGAAGAACATGCCTGGCAACTGACAGCGCCCGTCAAATTGCGCGCGGACGATACCGAAGTACTGGCGCTGGTATCTGCGATGGATTTTTTAATTTTTGAACGAGAAGTGAAAGAAGACCAAAATGACAGCCGGTTCGGTCTGCAGTCCCCTCGAATAAAAGGGAAGATACAATTCGGCAATGAAACCGTCACCTTCGCTGTGGGCAGCAATGCGGCGGACACAGAAGGCGTGTACATTTCGACAAGTGCAGATGAAGACCGCTTTTTTGTGGTAAGTCGCGATTTTTGGGACGCGGTCAACAAAGGGATGAATGACCTTCGAGACAAACATCTGATAAGCGATATGCTGACCGATACCTCCGTCGTTTCGTTGAATAGTCCATCGGCAACCATGACCGCTACCCGGGAAACCACCGGGGAGTGGAAATTGAAATGGCAGGGTACATCGGTGCTTGCCGCTGCATCCCAAATGCAGCAACTGGTAGAACAGACCGAAAAACTGGAAGTGACAAAGTTTGTGTCCGACAACGTTACCGGTTTAAAACAATACGGACTGGATAAACCGCGCGCGTCTGTCCGGCTCGGTATCGTCTCCGGCAAGTCGGTGAAAGTGAGCGTTGGCCGCAACTGTGACAAAAATAAGGAAACAGTATACGCCACAGTAGCAGGTACGAACGCTGTACACTGTGTATCGTCCCACTTTCTGAATATGCTGAACCGACCGGTTGAACGCTACGTGGAAAAACGACTGCTTCCGTACCGGGAGGATGAACTCTCAAAAATAGAGTTGCGACAGGGAGCAGAAAAACTACTGCTCGAAAAAAACGATGAATCACTCTGGAACGTGTCCGGGCTGACAGAGGAGGATACCAGCCTTACGGCGGTGAGCACATTGTTGGACGAGCTGAGTAAGATTTCAGCGTCCACTGTGGAGATAACTGATGCCCCGCCGCTTGCGGAAGAGCCGAACGCAACTGTTTTTTTTGAAACCACAGACCAGCGGTCACTCACAATTCATCTTTACACCGTTCCGGATGCACCGGCGACTGTGCGCATGCAGAGAGACAACTCCAAGGCGGTATTTACGTTTTCGGCAAATGTGCTCACTGAACTCACGCCGTACCCGCTGCGTTTTCGAAAAAAAGTATGGGAAAATACCCACAAAGAAGATGTTCTGACAGTGGACATCACGTCATCGAACGGCACTCAGTCTCTGCAGAAAGTAGATGGCGAGTGGATGATATCGAAACCTGAATCGGTGAAGACAGACGCAGCGCTGGTGAAGAAGCTGCTGACCCTTGTCAGTGAAACCCCGGTGGTCGATTATATTCGCACCGATACCCATCCGTTTGCCCCCGGACATCTTTTTGCCCGAGTGTCGGCAAAGGCCGCATTGCACCTCGAGGCCCCTGAGCGCGACCATGCCCACGAGGACGTGACACAAACGCAAACAATCACCATCGAAATCGGTGAAAGAGCTGATGGGGCATCGCGATTTGCCCGCATAGTCGAAAAACCGGAAGGGATATTCACCGTTGATGATGATTTCACTTCTTTTTTGAATGCGCCGCTGGCTGCGAGAAATCTGCTGGCGGTGAATGCATCAATGATTACTGAAGTTTCGGTTCAGAGCGATTCGCTTTCCTTTACCGCAACCAAAACCAAGGGTCAGTGGCACAGTGACAACTGCACCCTGCAAAGCGATGCGCTTGAACGAATTGTTATCGATTTCGGTTCCGCCAAAGCGGTATCTGCCGATGGGTTCGGCACCCCCATCGGCGCACCGGTGACGACGGTTTCATTTTCTAGTCCGCAGAGTGATGTGCCGGCGGTGCTGCGTTTCGCGGATGAGGTTCCCGATATGGACGGAGTGAAGGCGAATAGAGACGGTGTGAATGTAACCTTTGTGATGCCCATGCGCCTCTTACGGGACCTGACTGCCGTCTGTCGGTGACCTTGTCACGCCATTGTTCAATGGATTCTCTCGACGCCTGACCGACTTCCGCCGATTGTGTGCACGGCAAACACATTGTGATGATTATCTTTTTCCCGTTGTTCCGTTCCGACGCGCCTAATACTGAATCACTTCCATTTGCCACACATCTGAATTTTGTGGATTTTCTTGAGGTTTATATAAAAGCTCATAGCGGACGGAAATGAAGTGCGGTACAGTTAATAGCAGAACGGTTTAAAATGCTGAAGGAGTCAAAAATGAAGTTAAGACAAATCTGCTTTTTTTACATCAGCTTCTCCATATTGTTGACAGCGCTGCTTTTTACAGGATGCAGCTCAGAAAGTCAGGGGCCTCCCGGGGGTATCTCCGACGGGGATGCCGATGGAGATTCCGATAATGATAACGACAGTAGCGGTGATTCCAACGGTGGCGACAGCGAAGATGATGAAATTGTTGGAGATACCGACATTTATGTGGTTGTGCCCTACCTCTGGGTATCCAATTCGCACGACGGTACGGTGTCCAAAATCAACACCCAGGAAGCGGTGGAAGAGGCGCGTTACATCACCTGTCCGCCAGAAATCGGTACATATTGCGACCCATCACGAACATCAGTAAATCTGCACGGCGATGTAATCGTCACCAATCGCGCGCCCTACATGGGCGATTTGGTGCCCTCTCCGTCATCAGTAACCAAAATCATCGCCAACAAGCTGGAGTGCATTGACCGCAACGGAGACAACATCATTCAAACATCCACCGGCCCCGATGACATTCTGGGATGGGGCGAAGACGAATGCGTGGCGTGGAATACGCGTCTTCCCGACAACAGCGGCGCCAGAGCCACCGCATGGGACGGAAATACAAATCCGGAAACCGGAGAAGGCGGAAACGTGCTTATCGGCACCTGCATCACCGGCAATGGAGATTTGTTCCCGAGTGACAACTACGACCACAACGTGGTGTATGTGTTCGACGGTACCACAGGCGAAGAAAAAAGCATTCTGGAATTCCCCAGCGATTGGACACTCGAATGCTTCTATGGCGGCGCGGTTGACGCTCGCGGCTGGGTTTGGATCATGGACGGCTACGGCGCGCCCCATTCACTGCGTGCCATCAACCCGGCCAACCCAGGTAGCGATGTATTCGCGCGAGTTCCCCAGTGCGGCTACGGCATCGCGGTGGACGGCGCCGGACGCGTCTGGCTGGGCGGTGACTACCGCCAGAACGGCTCACACAGCTGTGTGTCCCGCTACGACCGCCTGGCTCCGACAGATTCCAGGGAACAAATCACCGAACTCTTTGAAAACGAAAGTCTGCGCGGCATCGCGGTGGGAACTAAAATCAGCGCAGGGTATGTCTGGGCCGTTGAATCTGCTGGGAAATTGTATAAAATCAATCAGGAGACCCTCGCCGTGGAGGGGGAATACATCATTCGCAACCTGGGCGGCTCAAACGGATTGGTTGGGGTGGCCGTGGATTACGACGGCTACATTTGGCTCGTTTCCCCCTTGGATGATGCCGTGTATAAATTTGATCCGAATAATCCGGATAACATCATCACCGTCCCCGTGGGGGATTATCCCTACACATACAGTGACATGACCGGAATGCAGCTGAAAGCCGCAATTTCAGTAGAATAACCGACGTCGACATCGTTCCAACAGCACTATGTGTCTCCTCAACGCTCAATCGATTTACCCAATCAGTTTACCAATGACAAAAATTTTGGTACATTTCGCTCAATGAGCGAGGAAGCCAAACGTATTTTAATCATTGAGGATGAAACCGATCTCGTGCTCGGATTGACCGATGCATTCGAATTTGAAGGGTATCAGGTGGACTATGCCCAAACCGGCGAGCTGGGGGTTCAAAAGGCGGAAGAGATCTCCCCGAATCTGATTGTTCTCGATTTAATGTTGGCGGGTATGAACGGATACAATGTGTGCAAGGCGATACGACATCGCGATACAGTCACCCCCATTTTAATACTTTCCGCACGTTCTCAGGAAAACGACATCATCCGGGGGCTGGAAGCGGGTGCTGACGATTATATGACCAAGCCGTTCTCCATTGGCGAATTGCTTGCACGGGTACGCGCCATTTTCCGTCGAATTTCCCCTTCCCCGGATCGCAGCAGTTCCCGAATTATCACAGTGGGAGATGCCGTTATCAACATTGATTCGTATACCGCAACCGTTGGAAACAAACAGGTTGATTTAGGGTTCTACGCTACCGCTATTCTCCATGTGCTACACGACAAACGGGGTGAACCTGTGTCTCGCGACGACATTCTTGACGCGGTGTGGGGAATAGATGCCAACCCCACCAACCGAACCATTGACAATTTCATTCTCAAATTGCGACGGGTACTCGAAAAGAACCCTGCCAAACCGAAACATATTCTCACGGTGTACGGGCAGGGGTACAAGCTGACGCAATAATTCATTCAATCCAGATGCGACACCGAATATTCTCACGCGATTAAATCGATACAAGATTCAAATTCACCCATTCCTTTGGAAATATTGTTAATAAAAGGTTGCACAATTGCATTTTCTCGACAAATTGGTCTATAATTTATAGTGAAAAAGGTGAACTACTTTTATTTTCACGTCTGTGATCTGTTCTGCGGGGCGGCGAAATGGATCAAACCAACAGACGAATTGCTTGTGCACTAGAAACAGGAGAAGGATAATGACAGAACATAATTATTCCGCGGAGCACAACTCTGTGATTGCTCACGAGTCCGATGAAATGACCACCGCCGAAAAAGAAACGCATCCCGTAACCAGCGATGACAATCTGGACTGGCATCAAGATGATGCAGAGCCGTCTGAAGAAATCCAACTTCCCCCCGGCGCGACCCTGGTCGCGGTCGACTGGACGGAGCTTGAAGGCGCACTCGAAAACAACTCCCCCGAACTCCATAGTTTTCTGAATAAAAAAAGCGGTGACGTCATTCGTATTTTCAATGGCACCGAAAATGCGGAGCGTCGCCTGCAGGAAGTGGAGGCGGATCCGGCCTATGTATATATCGAGCCGATTTCTTCGAGAGAGCAGTACCGTTGGATGGAAGAATACATCGAAGAGCTCGAGGACTGCCCGCTCAAAGACAAACTGAACATCGCCGTCGACGGAAAAGGTGCGTTTCGACGGTTTAAAGATGTGCTGGTACAGGACGCAGACAAACGGGAAATCTGGTTTGCCAAACGTTCGGAAAAACTGCAGGCGCACATCGCAGAATGGCTGAAAGCGAAAAATATCGTTGCCTCCAACCCAGCCCCCTGGCAGGAAGGTGCGTCCACCCGAAAATTTGAAACCGTTCGTCGCAATCGCTACGTAGCCGGTCAAACCAAAAATTTCGGAACCAATCTTCGTCGTAAAGCCCATGAACTGGTAGATCTGGTGCCATCGAAAGCATTACCCATCGCGGCATCGTTTCTGGAATTCCTCGCCAATGAGAAACATACTTTTAACACTGAAGAATAAGACCCGGTGCGATTGCGACGCATCGACGCCTTTTACAGTTCATTTTGTGTCTTTCCTGTTTCTCCTCACAGTTTCTATATGCGGTTCCACTGTTCTTGCCCAGACCGAAAACCAAGAAATCCTACTCGACGGCATCTCCACCGTTATCAGCTTCAACTCCGCCGATGACTCTTCGGCAATTTTATTGCTTGCCAGCGATGTGGAACTGGTTGCACGGATCCTTCTAGTGAAGCAATACGGTTCGGAATGGAATGAACACCCCGCTGACGATGCCGCGAAGTTTAAAGCGCGAAGGCTGGCCTCGGTGGTAAAAATACTGGCGCATGTGGCAACCCTGGTGGGTGAGAAAATTGATGTGGGCAAACGCGATCAGATGTTTAACCGATTTACACGTCGCGCCGGGGGTAACGCCAGCGTACAGCAGTTGCTCAGCCAATGCGGTGCCACCAGTGATGATTTAAAATTTTGGTTCGCCAACTTCTACATGTGTATGGTGCAACTTCAATATCTGTCTGATCAAATTCAGATGCCCACGCAGGCTGAACTGAAGAAAATGTTCAAACAGGGTGGCCACCCTCTGGAAGGCGCCAGCTGGCAGAATGCCAAACACGCCTATGAAAAAATTGTCCGTAGTAAAAAACTTCAACGCGCCGTTGCCCAGTGGCTCGAAGAATTCGCTCAGCAGGGAAAAATTAGTTTCGTGCAGTAACACGGTAGAGCACTCATATTCGTTATGCCCCATTTTGCATCAGACATCCAAATCGCATCCGCGACAGCAGAGCACCTGGACGCCATCTGCAACATAGAGAACACCTGCTTTTTGACACCGTGGACAAAGGATGCCGTTCAAAGCGAAATCTCGGATATCGGCTGGTCCAGAACAATTGTGGCTTTACGAGAAAGCCAGGTGCTTGGATACTGCCTGTACTGGCTGGTAGCTGATGAAATACAATTGTTGAAAGTAGCGGTGCATCCCCAATACCAGAGAAAGGGTGTCGGCGGTTCGATGCTTCAGCACATCATTCACGATGGTCTATCTAAAAAGATACATTCCATCACCCTCGAACTTCGCGCCTCCAACCCGGCAGCCAGACGACTGTATGAAAAACTGAATTTTCAGGTAACCGGCATTCGAAGAGGATACTATACAGACACCGGTGACGATGCGTTGTTGATGGACTTCACTTTTCCCTCTGCACCGGAAAAAACCGACTCTTAAAATTCTTTTTCTTTTTAAATTTGTGCAATACTATTGAGCATCAATTTCGTTATAACCGTTGGAGGAAAAATGAAACTGCTTCAATTGATATCTTTACTCATGCTTCTTGGCCTTGCGGCGTGCGGTTCGAAAAAACCGTCCACCAAAACAGGTGAAGATAATGATACCGATTCCGAAACCACTATCCAGCAAGCCGAAGCCAAAGGAAAAATTGAACACTGGCTCGGGGAGGCAGCAGCAAAAAAAATATCAAAAGCAGCAAAGAAAATGGCCGAAGATGTGGCTGAGAAAACCGTTGCTTCCGAAGAAGTAACTGAAGCCATCAGCTATCTTATCTCGGAAATGTTCAAGCAAAAAGACGTTAAAAAGAAAATCGACAAGATTGCAGACAAGGCTACCTCCGGCGTAAAAAACAAGCTGACACTGCTCGGAAAGGCGATCATATCTGGCGGTGCATCGGACTATAAAAAGAAAGTGACCGCAAAAGGAACTGAAGTCGCGAAAGAAATTCTTGAGGAGCGTCTTCAAAACGAAATCCTCAAAGATGAACGAATGAACGAAGTAATCCGCAAATTGCTGCCGCTCATCACCATTCAGGGAAAACTTGCCGCCGCCACCCTTCAGAGCAACCTCTCGCCCAAAGTGTCGCAGAAAATTTTCACCCTCGCCTTGACACTGTCGGTCGAAGGAAAATCCGACGAAACCGCCCAAAAAGTGGAAGAATGGATTTCGCAATGCGAAGGATATGCAGAAGATGAAATGGCGGACCTGCTAAAAAAAATCGGAAAAATGAAATCTCTACAAAAAGCGATGCAATCCCTGGCGGTCGAAGTTTTGAAACACCCCACCATGATTAAGGAGCTCGCAGCCATGACCCTTCGCATTCTCGAAAACGATGAGGCATACGATGCTGCGGTAGCCGCCTACGAATATGTGGCGCTCGACAAAGGCGAAGACAAAATTAAATCCAAAATGCAAACGTTATTTGAATTGCCGGTAATTGACGATGAACTGTTCCGCACCCTCAACCTGCTTGCCGAAGCGGAAGGTGCAAATGCCATCATCGAAAAACATCTGGCCATCGTCAGCGAAGACAAAGAAATGGCCGAACTCATCGATGATTTTCTCGTTTCCCTATTGGTCACCTGTGGTGATCTATCTGTAAAATAATTCGCTCTAATGACCACCTTTGCTTTGCCACAATCCCTGTCTATTACAGACCTTGTCGACGTGGTCGCTCCGTCCGGACCGGTTCGACGAGACAATGTGGAAAGCGGCGTTTCCCTTTTGCCGTTTCCACATCGATTCTCCCCTCACCTATTCGATACTGACGGCTTTTTTGCCGGGTTCAAACAGTCCCGGCTTCACGATCTCCAAACCGCACTCGACCAGACGGATACTCACGCGATACTCTGCGCGCGTGGCGGATTCGGCGCATCCGACCTGCTTGACTCACTTTCGTTTGAAACGTTTTGCCGGAAACCAAAATGGCTCATCGGAAGTTCTGACATCACTGCGCTGTTGGTGCATCTATGGGCGTTTCACGGCATGTGCAGCATTCATGGTCCTATGGCTGGAACTCTGACAAAAAACTCAGTTTCAGATGTTCAACTGCTCTGCAAGCTGTTGACATGTCCCGATCATTCTCACCAGACACCGCTCCACAGCATTCAACCCGGCAAGGGAAACGGACCGTTGCTCGGCGGAAACCTCACCGTGCTCGCGCACCTTATCGGTACGTTTCCCATCGATTCTTTTAGCGGTGCGCTACTCTTTTTAGAAGATGTCACCGAGTTGCCGTATCGTATAGAGCGTTGCCTGGTGCAACTGCGTCGGAGCGGATTATTCGACAAAATCACGGGCGTGGTGCTCGGAGAATTCACCCAATGCCATCCGGGAAAAGACAATGTTCGTGTTGAAACTGTGCTGGAACGAAATCTACGCCCCATCGGAGTACCTGTCGCTTCCATGTACCCGGCTGCCCACGGCGCTCGCAATCGCCCATTTGTTCACGGATACCCGATGACGCTCGAAGTGACCGACACCACTGCCGTTCTCTCTTCAGTAACATCAACCAAAAAAAAATGATTACTCTGCGGCCGCAGGCGTTTCCGCTGTTCCGGCGGTGACGGTGGCGGCGGCGCCAACAGATTTCTCTGTGTGTTGCGTCTGCGATGACGAAACTGGCTCCTTAACTCGACCGGTTCGCTGACGCAACAAGTCCTGCAAGGCATTGCTGAGCGCTGTCGGTTTTACATCCTTTTCGTCACCCTTACACTGCTGCAACACAATGGCATTCGCAGGACAAGTATCCGGGGTGTATCCGGCGTCGCTACAAGCGTCCAACCTGGCTCTCTGTTGAAGAGATTTCCTGGGTTCACCCTCTTTTCCATATGCGGTTTGACAGGTGAAAAAACCCTTGGGGGAACGTGCGCATGCTTTGCAGTAATCCTGCTTGTCTCGCAATTTATTCAGCTCACTTTTCGGCAGCGGTGTCTTCTCCACTTCAACCACTTTTGTCTTTCCCGAAGGAATACACTCGGGCTCTTCGGGCTGACATCCAAGCACTATCGCCATCAACACCATACAATTAAACATTTGCAATCTGTTCATTCTGAAGCGTCCTCTCCGTTGCATAAATTAAGAAAATTGACGTTGCCTCGTCTGTATAAACAATCGAACAGTCGTCCCTGTTCCCGGCGATGATTCAATTTCAATATTCCCGCGATGGTCTTCTGCAATTCGTTTCACGGTGGGCAGCCCCAAGCCGGTACCGGTCGGTTTGGTTGAATAAAACGGTTCAAAAATCTTGGCCATTAACTCGTGCGGAATGCCAGCGCCACTATCTTTTACTTGTATCATTCCGCCGGATTCCCTGGCAAAAACCCCAACCTCAATATTGCCCGGCATGTTTTCCATCGCCCCCAGCGCGTTATCAATCAGAACATCTAACGCGTGTGTCAGCAAATCGCCATCAAACACACATGATACCTCTTCTGATTGCTCACTCATGCGAACGAGTCCCTCCGGCAAATCCTTGGCTATACACAAGCCTTCCACCGCAGCAGTCACCACCGACAGTAATGCGCCTTCCTCCAACACCGGCTTGCGCGGTCTGGCGAATTTCAACAGCTCAGCTACCATCGTATTCAATCGTGAGGCTTCCTCTTCGGCGATGTCCAGCAATGTGGCTGCCAGCTCAGGATTCTTCTGTTTACGAATCTGCGAAATTGCCGAAAAAATGGTGGCCAACGGGTTGCGAATTTCATGAGCCATCGTTGCCGATAACTGACCAAGTGCCGCCAAGCGCTCCGCTCGAATTAAATCTTCCTGCGTGTCCATCAGCTTGCGGTAGGAATCCTGCAAATCCGCCAGGAGCCTCGAATTTTCCACCGCCAATGCCAACTGCCGTCCCGCAGTGGTCAACATTTTCAACACATGAGACGAAAATCGCCCCTTCTTTCGCGCCAATAAAATCACACCGCGCAAATGCGCATGTGCCCATAGGGGAACCACCGCCACTTGCCCGGGCAACTCACCAATACGACTACCGATTTGCTGCGGCAACTCGTCCACGCTCTCAAATGCCACCGCTTCCGTTCCCAATGACGCCACCGGCGGTCCGGGAATTCCCTTTGCGGTGGGGAGTAACTGCCAATTGGCTGTTTCCGGAATCAGCAACCGTGCATCCGTCTGTGCGATGGCAATCATCACTTTATCAGCGCCGGCCATAGAAACCAGCGGCTCCACAGCATCCTGTACCAGAGTATCGACATCTAATGTGGTTCCGAGACTTGCGGCAAAACGACAAAGTTGATCCAGCTCTCGCCCGGTTGCCCCGGTGGACTGGCGTTTCTTCGTCCTATGTTCCCTATCGACGGAAATGATGCCACCTTGCCGAAAAGAGTTATGAAGATTAGAAATCTCCGAATAACGATGTGATAGGCGTATCTAATGCCAACGCGATTTTGTACAAAGAAGAGATAGATGCCGAACTTTCCGCACGTTCAATTTGTGACAGCAACGACACAGATAAAGATGTCCGCCTGGCCATTTGCTTCAGCGTCAAACCGTTTTCTTTGCGTAATTCGCGAATGCTGCTTCCAATAACTTTATGCAGTTCTTCTTCTGGACTTCTGGCAAGTCCCTTGCGCTTGATCACCCGCTCGATAACCTGGCTGAATTCTTCGGGATTGAACGGTTTTTTGATGTAATCCACCACATCGAGCTTCATCGATGCGACCGCTGTTTCCAACGAAGGATAACCGGTAAAAATAATCACTGCGATGTCGGTATCTACTTTGCGAATCTGACCGAGTAACTCAATACCATCAATTTTGGGCATCATCAGGTCCAGAATCACCAAATGGTATCGACCCGTTTTTACCTCTTCCACCGCATCCTGGGGAGAAGTCAATGCTTTTACGGCAAACCCGTCTCTTGCAAGAAAGGTTTCCATGTAATCGCAAATTTCTTTGTCGTCATCGATGATTAAAATTCCAATTTGGGAGACCACTCTCGGCATTGAAAACTCCTTTTGCTGCAATCCACAGCGGCGGATAATTTTTGGTCGGGGCGAGAGGATTTGAACCTCCGACTTCTTCGTCCCGAACGAAGCGCGCTACCAGGCTGCGCTACGCCCCGATAAAAAAATCT
>JAFGXQ010000109.1 GCA_016936575.1 Deltaproteobacteria bacterium | reverse complement strand
CTCCTTTTCAAACGGCTTTTTCTCAGTTGTCCAAAATCGGATAACTGTCTCTTACAACCAGACGTAATGATTCAGTGAACGTATCAGCAAACGAATTTATTGTCGATGGTATTTACTTGTATTCTGGAATCCAGCGCATAGCCGGGGAAATGGAATCAGATCCACTTGCTGTTTGTCGAAAAAATTAGAACCGAACGGTGAATGCAGCGCCCTGCATCGAAATATCAAATCGTTTTTCTGATGAACCCCGGGTGCGTTGATATGTTTGAATTCGTTTCAACTTTCGGTTTGTTCTGACCATGACAACCGCACCTGCGATTAACGCGGCAACGCCGATGACGCCCCCAACCGTCCAAAACGTGATTGCCATCATAATTTCACCCAAGCCGGCAAACCATTCTCCATCCTCCGCGGTTTGTTGGGCGTTTACAGACAGGCCCCAGAAGATGCCGCCGATGACCGCACTCGATACCAATATGGTCGGTGCCGCAATCCTCGCCAGGTTCTTACCGGTTTGATTTTTCTTTTTGTAGCTGCGATACAAGTGTTCCGGGTACGACAACGTGAGACTTTGGTTTCCTTGGCAGAATTTTCGATAGTGCGCTTCCAGGTTGCGGTTCAATGCCCCTTCCATTTGCATTCGTTCCGCAAGAGCGCCGTCTTGACCTCTGATTTTTTCACAGTTGTCGAGGGTTGTATCGGCGAATGCGGCGTTCGCGACGAGTGGAACGAGCGCTATGAGCGTGATCATTAAAAATACTCTACCGGGCATGGTTACCTCCCACGTGACTCATAATATTTCACTCCTTTTCGCAAAGCACATGCCAACCGCGTGCATGGCGAAAAACGGGGAGTTTTCAGCGCAACCTGTGGCGCGCGCACAACAGTTGTGGCAAATGGTTCACGCCCGTTGGGTTTATTTATTTTGATTAAACAGATGAACGTCGTGCTGGGGGAACGGGATGGTGTTGCCGGCGGCTTCGAGGGCTTCTTTGCCTGCTTTGGTGAGGTCGAGTTTGGCGTCCCACCAGTCGCCGGATTTGGTGTGCACGCGGAACAGAATATTTACAGAACTGTCGCCCAGACTGTCCACTTTAATGAACGGAGCAGGGTCGTCCAGCACGCGCTCGTCCTGTTCCGCCAGTTGTTGCAACGTTTGGATGGCTGCGGTGATGTTGTCGCTGTATGAGATGCCGAACACGATATCGAATCGGCGGTTGTCGTCGAGCGTGTTTGAAAAATTCACAATGGTGTCGCCCCACACTTTGGCATTGGGAATCATCACCCGGGGGCAGTCGGGTTTGTGGGCGCGGGTAACGAACAGCCCGATTTCGTCGATGATATATACCTCGCCGCCTCCCACCTGAACCGCATCACCGGCTTTAAACGGACGAAGTACCAGCAGCATCACACCGGCGGCGATATTGCTGAGGGTGCCCTGCAGCGCCAGCCCGACGGCCAGACCTGCGGCACCCAGCACAGCGATGAAACTGGTGGTTTCCACCCCGAATCGTTCCAGCACAGCGATGAGCACCAACAGTATCACACCGATGAATGTGGCTTTGCGCGCGATGGCGGCAATCGAGGCATCGACATTTTTGGAGCGCGAGACCAATTGTTCCATTTTGCGGCTGAGAACGCGGGCCACCAGGTAGCCGACGATAATCAGAACGATTGCGCCCACCACCCGCATGCCGTATGTGATAACGAGCGAGCGTGTGGCCTCGATCAGCTGCTCTGTCAGTCGTCCAAGCTCGGTTGAGTTGATAGTATCGGTTGTGTTTTCCATACGGTTTATACCTCCTCACAGTATCGATTGTGACCAATTATCTGTCATTAACCGAGTACAATAGTAATATCGAAGTTTGGCGGGTCAAATATGTTTTCTACTGAATCAGCAAGCACGGGTTCCGCATCGTCTGTCGGACTAGGCAAAAATGTTTTTTTGTGACCAAAGTACGATAAAAAAAATAAATTCAGGAGTTACTATAAAATTGAGTTCACATTTTTTTTTAACAGGCACAGTACTGTCAGCATGCTGCAATTCATCGAAAACGATGACCGCGCTGCCGACACCGATACAGCTACAGAAACTATGCTCGGTGATTTTGACGCTGAAACCGATAGAACCCGTTCGTCGTCGAACTTCGGTGAATGCGACTTGCGGGAGTACTACCTGGTTCCCTTTGGAAAATGCATTCGGGAAGCCAACGCCCAGTTATTCATGACCGCCTACAACGCTGTCAACGGTATTCCCGCCGCCGGCCCATCGCGCTTTCCATCAGGATTCAATCGGTTCTGAATCGCGGGAGAGCACTCTGGCAATATCCAGCAGAAAAACAACGCGTTTTCCGACTTTTGCCACCCCCATGATGAAATCTCTGCTGGTAGATTCGAAATCGCCCATATCCGGCGGCGGTTCAATATCTGCGCTGTCCACATTTAGAACCTCCAGCACGCGGTCCACCAACACCCCCATGTTTTTTTGCTGATTGGCCAAATCAAGCTGAACGATAACAATAACTGTTTGATCGGTCGGTACGGTTTCGGACATGCCGAAAACCAGTCGAAGGTCTACCACGGGGTTCACTTTTCCACGAAGATTGATAACGCCTTTCACCGCCGGGTCTGTTTGCGGGACCCTCGTAATATCCATCAGTCCGATGATCTCGCGAACTCTCAATATTTCAAATCCGTATTCCTCATCAGCCAATTTGAATGTGATGAACTTATTCGCCAGCGCAACGGTTTCATTTTTTGAGCTGATATTTTCCTGCGGTTCCATTTGAGACTCCATTTTTAAAACTCCTTGAAATCCGGATCATCTGCAAAATCTGATATGGCGAAAGACGCAGAAGACACGCTCCCGGTCTGCCTGACATTATTTTTGGGTTTGACATCATCAATCGGTACAGATGTATGCCGAATCGGCACATCCGTTCCCATCGAACCGTGACTGTTCAGCCTGAACTTCGCAACCATCGCCATCAGTTCTTCGGATTGACCCGCAAGCTCCTCTGCTGCGCTGGAACTTTCCTCTGAATTCGCTGCGGCTCGTTGAGTGACCGTATCCATTTCGACCATGGCTTTATTGACTTGTTCAATGCCGCGTGCCTGCTCCTCACTGGCAAGTGTAATTTCCGAAATGATATTTGTTACTTTTTCAACAGATTCGACCATGGCGAGCAGATTCTGGTTTACCTCGCCCGATATTTTTTCGCCACCATCCGCAAGACTGACCGATTCTTTGATTAATGTTTCTGTGTTCTGTGCCGCATCTTTCGCCCGGCCCGCCAGATTCCGAACTTCCTCGGCAACAACCGCAAATCCGCGCCCGGCAGCTCCAGCTCTGGCTGCTTCTACAGCGGCATTCAAGGCCAATAGATTGGTCTGAAACGCGATTTCGTTGATATCTTTAATTATTTCAGCTGTACGTTCGGCAGCGGTTTTGATCTGTCCCATCGACTGCATCATACGATTCATTTCCGCCGAGCCTTTGTTGGCGGCTTCGCGCGTTCCTTCTGCGAGAGTCTGCGCCTGTTTCGTATTATCTGCGTTCTGTTTGGTCATGCCTGCCATTTCTTCCATACTCGAAGTTGTTTCTTCCAAAGAACTTGCCTGTTCAGACGCTCCCTCCGCCACCTGTTGAGAGCTCATCGATATCTGTTGCGCCGCGCTGCTTACCTGCCCCACAGCCTGTCGAACCTGTGCGATAGCCTCATGAAGAACTTCCGCTGTTGAATTCAATGCGGTTTTTATTTTTGCATGGTCTCCCTTGTACTCCCCTTCCACTCGAGCGGTCAGGTCATAGTCGGCGAGTTTTTCCAGCACCGTTGATGCCTCATTTATCGGATGAATCACTGCATCGAGCGTTCTATTCACACCGTCCACAATGCGTCCGAAATCACCCTGGTGTTTTGTCACATCGGCTCTGGTATCCAGCTTTCCGTTCGTTGCTGCGTCGGCCAGCGTTGCGGCATCAGAAACCAGCAAATTGATCGCTGCGATACACTGATTCAAATTCTGACGTATGGCATTGAAATCGCCATTGTATTCTGTGGTAATTTTTTCGGGTATTTGACCCTTTGAAATTTTGTCCACATACTCCGCAGCCACATTCAATGGGCCGATGACCGCGTCCAATGTTTTGTTTACGCCCTCTACGATGCGGCGATAATCCCCCTGGTGTTTTTGTGCATCTGCCCGCGTCCCCAGTTTTCCGGCAACAGCCGCATCGGCGAGCATTATCGAATCTGATACCAGCAAGTTCACCGCGTTAATGCATTGATTCAGATTGTTTTTAATTTTGTTGAAATCACCATTGTACTGCGCGGTGATTTTTTCTGGTATTGTGCCTTTCGAAATATTGTCCACATACTCTGCAGCCACATTCAATGGGCCGATGACCGCGTCCAGCGTTCCATTCACTCCTACCACAATACGTCGATAATCTCCCTGATGCCTACTTGGGTCCACTCTTGTACTCAATTCTCCTTTCACCGCCGCCTCGGATAGAAAAATAGTGTCCGACACCAGGTTTTCAATCGCCCGCCTCATCGTGTCCATCGATTCTCCCAACACATCGTCAGCTGACAACACATCAACACTGACATTGAGATTTCCGTCGGCGATTTCCCGGGCAACACGGGATTTTTGCTGCTGCGCCTGAATCATTTCTCTGAATGCATCTGCCAACTGGCCGACCTCATCTTTTTGATGAATATGTATATCCTGCTTCACGTTTCCTTTGGCCAGCAGCCTGGCCGCTTCGGTGACTTTCGTTACCGGAACAGTGATGGCGCGACTGATGACCGTCGCAAGTACCAGACCGAGAATTATCGCACCAATGGCCAATGCAATCATTGTGGTGATAGCTGAACTCATTTGCGCCTGCATTTTATCTTTCTGACCTTTTCTCAATTCCAAGGCAGAATTCTGCAACTCTGAAATATGATCCGCCATCGTCTGTGTTTCCCGCTCCTGCTCGATATTTTTTTTCACGAAGTCATCAAAATGGCGGTTGTATTTCGCGATGCTCAGAAGAACAACATCGGCCTGCTTTTGATTGGCCGCATCGACAAACCTGGATTTCAATGTTTTCGTGAGTGTCTCGGCCTGTTTCACCAGTTTGTCCACTTTGTCGGCATACGACTTGTCATTTCTGAGAACGTAGTTTTTTTCGTGCCGGCGTGCTTCCAGCAACAGACTCGCGAGCGAGTTGGCATCCTGTATTTTTGATATTCGGTTCTCAATCGCAGTGATATTTTCTCCTTTTCGGATTTGCTCGTTCAATTTATCATTCTGGTCTTTCAACAGATGCGATACTTCGTCCAGCGCCGCTCTGGCAGAATCAACCATTCCTTTTTCGGCTTCATTTTTAATATGATGCAGCGCCACATATTTGGAGAATGATTTCAACCAACCGCTCATCTTTTTTCCGGTTTGTTCGGTTGTCTCTTTGTCTGCTTGATCCTTCAAATTCGCATCCAGTTTTGTAACCCTTTTTTCAAATTCAGCAGCAAGCGCCATGGCTTTCTGAACGTCATCGTCATTTTCGGTGAGCATATAGTTTCTCGCCGCGATTTGTGCTTCCTGAGACTGCTTCACCATCCAGTTTGCGTCATCTGCATTTTCAACACGACTGTCCAACGCATTCACATTAATCCAGCCCATGAAACCGATAATGCCGGTGATGATTATCAAAGCACCAAAACCGACCCCCATTTTCATTGCCAATTTCATATTTTTGAGCATCTTTTTCTCCCTTTAATTGTGGCGCAACAAAGAAGATTCAAAATCACCAGGTTTCGAAACCGCATCCGATTTTTCAGCAGCCCATTGCGCGAACCATTTTTGCCCTGTGCAAACAGCAAAATAGTCGGAAAAAATTTCGAAAATTTAATTGTGACGAAGGTGTTTGCGGCAATCTTGCCGGCCAACCTGCCGGTGAATACGATTTCGGTTCCCCTACCGTTTAAAGATGAATACGGCTTATCTGATCCAGACGTTCATTCAGCTGCGTGTACGGAAAAAGGTCACGATACGGGATCGCGCCCGCAACGGTGACGGAAGTCACCATCAGCCCGGTCTCAATAAAAACCGAGATTGGATTTAAACCGCCGATAACAATCGCGCCCGCACTTTCCGGCGAGATTTGAAAATCAAAAATGGACTGCCCCGGGTTTCCAATACAAATAAAATTTCCGAGACCCAATTCGACAAGTCGTCCCGTGATTTCCCGTACAACGCTGACGCTTTCTGCCGGAAACTCCCGCATGCTGGCGCCAATTAACCCATGGCCTTTGTTGATAGCGCCGAGATAATCCGCCATACCCGCCCGAATAAAAACAGCCAGAGGGTCAATGCTGGTGCTGTCATAGTTGGTGAGCTCTGTAAACCGCATCGGTTTATCATCGCGTATCTCAAGCAGACCGCCGAATCTGGAAAACACCGGAATTCCCAAACTACGTAAAATGCCGTTGAACGTGATAGAGCAAATCGTAACGATTCCCACATGTTTCGAAGGAATTACAGTACCCATGCACATGCTGTTCGGTGGAAACAACGCCAATTTTTTGCCCATCGCATATTTTTTTGCAAACACCGCGGCAAACATCTTTCGGCGAAAAACAGTGAACTCAGTAAGGGGGACAACAGAGACGTCGGCTAGAACGGTTCCCTCGCAGGTATCGAGGTCAAAATTCATTTTGTAGGACATCGCGTCTATTTTGGACGACAAATACCCCACCCTTTCAAGTACACGAGATTTCTGACATTCCTGTGAACCCGCAGCCGTAATCATGCGGCCCTTACGTTCCACATTGACCGTGTACCCCGCTGCATCAAATTCCTTCAAATAGAGCCGTACGCTCCGTTCACTGATGTCCACCCCCTGGGCAGTTAAAATCGTTGTGATCGATATGCTCGACAACGGTTCAGTGCTGTTGCTCAAAATATCCAGTATTGCGTATTTTTTTCGGTTTTTCAGATCCATTTTTTCGTTTCCAAAAATCTGCGAATGGTTGGTCGAAAGTAACAATTTTGAACATAATGTACTACAACGGCAACGATTTGCCATTACGCAGGTACATTTCTGACACATCGATATTGCGGGCACCGCCTTTTTAGCGGTAACTTTGCCGCAATAAAAATGCATTTCAACGGGTATCTTTCCGCTGTGTAATCCACCTCGCTTGTGGAATTTATGTGGATGGATGTCTATATCAGTTCCGCATCCGGCTGAACGCTGTTCGAATTTAAGACCGTCCCACTTTGCCTGACGACAGTTACGCCATTCCGTCTTTCAGTTACATAAATAATTGACCTGTTTATCGTAATCAGTTCGTCCAGTACAGTAGAGCAAATTGCATAGGAAAGGATCATATCATGCGAATACATTTTTTCAGCGTCTATTGGAGCATTTTCCTGGGAATGATTTTATGGGGAGCCGTTGCCTGTTCTGAAAGCGGGTCGTCCATTAACGAAGTTGAAGAAAGCGACGCCGATGCGGATGGAGATGCCGACGCTGATTCTGACGCTGATTCTGACAGCGACACCGATTCCGATACTGATTCTGACGCTGATTCTGACAGTGACACCGATGCCGATACCGATACGGATAGCGATACGGATGCCGATACGGATAGCGATACGGATGCCGATTCCGATGATGAGCCTACATGTTCGGTGAACGACCCCGATACGTATGAGTTTGATCCCACCCCCGGAGACGGCGGATCCAGCTATGCAACATCTGATCACTTCGCCCTTTTTGACTACCCGAACGAAGCAGACACCACATTGAATTTTATGGAAGCGGCACACGAATGCTTCGTCCGAGACTGGTGCTGGCGCTCCGCCGGACTGCCCCATTGGGATGAAGAAGATGACGGACCGTATTACAAAACCAACATCTACTCGGTATCGGGTTTGGATGCCGGCGGGTACATGGGCTATGACTACGGTGCCGGGCTTTCATACATCGTGTCGCACGAAAATCTGGTGCAGCAGCCCAGTGTAGTCGTTCATGAGTACGGCCACTGTCTCACATTGACCGAATACGATTGGGTGGACCAGGCCAATACCGGCCTCTGGTGGGAAACCGTGGCGCAGTTTGTGGCAGATGCGTTTTTAACCTCACCCTATTGCGAAAGCGCCAGAACCCAATTCGGCGTGCCGGAAGGAAACACCATCTTTAATCCGAGTCAGGTGCTGAGTAATGCCCATTGGACCATTTGCAATAACCAGAATCAGTACGAGAATCACCCATTCTTCACTTATCTTACCTATAACCCAGACAACTATCCGGGGCTGGGCAAAATGATCGTTCCCGATATGTTCAGAAATCATGAACGAAACAACGAGACACCGCTGCATGTGTTGGAACGTCTGACTTCGCCGGTGACCGTTCAAACCATTCTGGGGCGTTACTGGGCGCGAATGGCGTATGTTGACGTCGGTTCCCCGAAGATGCAGCAAAAATTCTTTGATCAGCAAAGTTGGATTGACTACGACAATCTTACCGCCGGCGGGGGAGACACCTACCAGGTGCAGACCGAACGACAACCCAAGTACGGTGGTGCGAATATCATCCCGTTGAGCGTAACCGGCGATGGCACCGTCAACGTGACCGTCACCAATCTCGGAAACGGTCTTTCGGATAGCAATTTTACCGCCACGCTTTCCATTCTTTCTCCCGATTGGAGTGTTCGCTATGTGGACCTGCCCGATGGCACCGGAACCGCCGCCGTCGAATCGGACGAAGAGGTGAGCCTGGTTGTAGTCAACACCCCTGACACCCTGTACATGTACAACCCCGCGGACTTCGGTGGAGATGAAACCACCGGCGACCCGGCGAGTGTCGGACTAAACTACAGCGTTCAAATCACCGGTGCTACGCCGTAGAATGTACAACCTGTTTTGAATGTCGTTAAGGTTGTCCAAATGATCACGGAGAGAACACCCGCACCGGAAGTGTCTTGTCGCCGGTGAGTCGCTCGTTCAGCCATTTTTCCCACGGCACACGCCGGGTGAATTCAGCCGCCTCCGGGTTCGCTGCCGGCTGCAGCGTCAATGGCACCACCGCGGTGATATGTTCGGGAATCAGGGTGCGACGAAACAGCACCAGTGCTGCGAGCCGGTGAGGCATACACTCCTTTTCGAGCAGTCGTTTGGGCGCATGTTCGGCGATCATGTCACAACGGTCTTCGGGGGGAACCGCCGCCAGACCGGCTATCAATTCCTTCAGCGGTTTACAGCTGCGCTCCAACCGGTGCAGCAGACAGTCGTCTGTACCGATGAGCGGCAGATTAGCCAGTTCGTCAACCCCCTCTTCCGCCGGAAACGCCGGTATCTGCACATGGTCGTACACATCCACAAGGACCGCCACTTCCCGCACCCCATTTGTATACAGTGCCCCGAAAAGCGGCTGAACCGTTTTAAATGACATCGGCGCGGGAACCGCAACCACCCACCGAATATCGAGTGCGACATTCACCTGAACATGAATCTGCGCCATCTGGTGCAGTTCGTTCCTTATTGCGCGGGCCAAATCGTCTTCGTGCTCAAGACGCGACAATTCCCGGCCGCGAAAAAAAATACGATTCTGCATTGCGTCCACCACCAACAGCACATCGTCTCCGTCGCTCTGATATGGCGGCATATTCAGCCGGGGTAGCGGAATATCGTCCAATCGCGGGTCACTAATGGTCTGAAAATCACACAGACTGCTCAAGTAGTCGCGGGTCTGTGCCTCCTGCTGCTTCAGGTCGGCTTCAGAGGGGCCGCAAGCCGCAATATACCAGCTCAACGAAAAAATCAGCATACTTGTGAAACCTCGCGCGTTCATTCAAAGGGTCCTCTCCTGCAGAACGGCGTACTTCACACCGCAATTGTATCCGCGGTTGGGCGCTAGGGGGTTTCCAGATACCCCATATCCGGGTCTGCGCCGTTGTAGTTCAGGGCAGCCGCGCCGTTGCGGTCCACATCGGCAATATCAGTGCCCGCATCGATGGCCGGGGAGGGAATACCGACATTGAGGGAATAGTCATCTCCCGCGGCATTGGTGAAGGCCGGGCTGAGTGTGGTTATGGCGTTACCGCCCGGGGTGCAGCCGTTGCATTCGCCGGAACTGTTCTGCCAATACAGGTTGTAATTCAGCGTGCCGGGAACCCCGTTAATACCGAAGCCGGCGGAGTCGGTCAGAATATTGTTCTCGACCACCGTATCAATCGGCGCGCCGATTTCAATGGCGTCGTGAGTGGAGGAAACAATGGTATTGAACAGAATTCGCGCGCTGTCAGAATTATTTCCAACCAGAATGCCGCCCTGGGTACGGACGATTAAATTACCGATGACATCAATGCCGGAGACGTAAAAGAACAACCCCTGATTGTTGATGTCGATGATGGTGTTATTAATGATGCTGTCGTTCGGGCACGCCGTGGAGATTGCGGCGTTGCTGGAACGGGTGATATAGTTGTTCTGATAAATATTGCCGCCGGTGCCACCGCTGCAGTGTATAGATGAGTTGTTATCATGCAGATAAATATTTGAAATCGTATTATCGCCGCCGTCGATAATCTCGATGGGACGCCCCGCGCAGGCGGTCAGCACAAAATCGTATATCTCCACGTTGCTGCCGCTGATTACGATACATTCATTGTTTCCGACCAATCCGGAGCCGTCAATCAGCGCGCCGTTTCCCACGATGACCACCGGTTGTGTGATTTCGGTGAGGGTGGATGAAAGTTCAATGGTGCTGCCCGGGGCCACCACAATGGTCTGCACACCGGCAGTGGTATTGGAATCATCAATGGCAGCGTCCAGCGAGGCCGCATCAGTGACCGCAATTGTATTGGTATCGCTGTCAGAATCTGTACCGGTATCCGTATCTGTACCCGTGTCGGTACCGGTGTCCGTGTCCGTGTCTGTATCTGTGTCCGTGTCTGTATCCGTATCTGTGTCCGTATCCGTGTCCGTGTCCGTATCCGTATCCGTGTCCGTATCTGCGTCCGTGTCGGTGTCTGTGTCCGTGTCCGTATCCGTGTCCGT
>JAFGXQ010000108.1 GCA_016936575.1 Deltaproteobacteria bacterium | reverse complement strand
GGTGTAGAGGACCTGAAACTGTGCGTTTACCACCAGCAGTAATGGTATGACCTCCGGGCAAATTGCGTCCAGGATTCTGCTCACTACGATTGAGTCGTCATCGATTCTTGTCATCGGTGGACGTAGCGAAAAGTAAGTGGTTTCACCGTAAACGGCTGTTTCTTCAGTATACGGAACATGGATCGTTTGTCCCACCACTGATCGCCCGCGCCCGAGGGACGCATATATTTTCATTTTGGGTTCCAGGGTTGAAAAATGGTCGCCCATTTCACCGATGGTTTCACTGGTTCCCAAAAACAACACGCCGTTTTTTACGAGGGAATAACTGAACATTTGAAGTGCACGTTTTTGTAGTACCGGCTGCAGGTAAATCAAAAGATTGCGGCAGGTAATGACATTCATATTTGTGAATGGCGGGTCTTTTATGAGATTGTGGCGGGCAAAAACCACCATGGAACGAATGTGGCGCGATACCTGAAAATGATCACCGTTTTTGATAAAATATTTGCCGATGAGTTCCGGCGATAAGTCCGCAGTGATGCTTTCTGGATAAACGCCGCTTCCGGCGACCACCAAAGCGTCTTTGTCCAAGTCGGTTGCGAAAATTTTCACATCAAATTTGAGATGATGCCGCACCATTATTTCGTTGGTCAAAATCGCCAATGTATACGCTTCTTCTCCTGTGGCGCACCCGGCAACCCACATACGAAATTCGGCGTTTCGGTGCTGCTGCAATCGTTCAGACAAGTACCGTTCAGAAAAAACCTCCATCGCATCGGCGTCTCGAAAAAAACTGGTAACACCAATCAACAGCTGTTTATACAGAACAGATACTTCTGTGGGGTGAAGAAACAGATGCTGTACGTAGTCTTCAATGTCGGTTTTGTCACAGATAATCATACGCCGTTCCAACCGGCGTATGATGGTACTTGGTTTATAGTGGGTGAAATCGACGCCGGTCTGTTCTCGCAACAACGAGAAAATTTGAGCCATTTTGCCTTCGTCGCTCAGCAGTCGTTCGGATCGTTCAATATTGGATTCATTCGGATGCAACACGAAGTCCAGCAGCCGCTGTGCCAATTGCGACGGCGTCAAGACAAAATCTGCCACCCCGGTGGCGATCGCTGCTTTGGGCATGCCGTCAAACTTTGCGGATTCTTCGCTCTGCACCATCACGATTCCACCGGCTTCTTTGATTGCGCGAATCCCTCTGGCGCCGTCGCTGCCGGTGCCGGATAAAATCACGCCAATTGCCTTTTCGCCTTTTTCTTCAGCCAGAGAACGCAAGAAAATATCAATGGGCAAATTGACACCCACTCGCGTGACTTGTTCCTGGAGCACCAACTTGCCGTGAAAGATTCTCAGATTCTGTCTCGGAGGAATCAGGTACACATGATTGGCCTGAATGGCCATTCCGTCTTCTGCCCGTAAAACCGTCAACTCCGTTTTTTTGGAAAGCAGCTCGACCATTAAGCTTTTGTAATCGGGTGACAAGTGTTGAATGACCACAAAGGCGAGTCCGCAATTGGACGGGATCGGTTTGAAAAACTGTTCAATGGCTTCCAAGCCGCCGGCCGACGCACCGACGCCCACATAATGGGACGGCGCGTATGGGGATTTTTTTCTCGCCATCTTTTCATCCGACTGCTGCAGCACTCCGGTCACATCTTTCGGTTCCTTCATATTAATTCCTTCTTGTTGTTTGAAAACGATAGCGCACAACAGAGAAAACGTAAAGGCGAGTCAGTAGGTACGCAGCGGTCTCACTATCAAGCATTTCTCGTTTTGTTTGTCGTTTGTCCTGCTTCGCTCGCCAGGCGAGCTACGAAAGCTAAACCGTGTGGATTATCGTAAGCCCAGTTTCTTCAGTTTGGAGCGCAGCGTGTTCGGGTTGATGTCGGCGATGGCGGCGGCGCCGTTGGGGCCGGAGATGCGGCCGTTGGTGTGTTTGAGCAGCGATTCAAAGTAGGCGCGCGACATTTCGATGAAGGTGCTCCACGTGGGAACCACCGGTTCCGCCGGAACGCTACCCTGTATTGCCCCCACCCCGAAAACCGACGACAGGTGGGGAAACTGCAGCGGTTCCCCTCGGCTTAGAATCAGCGCACGTTCGATGGCGTTTTGCAGTTCGCGCACGTTGCCGGGCCAATCGTATTTGACCAGTTTATCGAGTTCGGCGTTGGGTAAAGACGGACGATAGCGAAGATTCAGCTGACGGCTGCGGGTCTCGAGAAAAAAGTACGCCAGCGAGGGAATATCTTCGCGGCGTTCCCGAAGCGGCGGAATGTGAATGGGAAATACATTCAACCGAAACCAAAGGTCCTCGCGAAATTCTCCTTTTCGCACCATCGCGGGCAGGTCGCGGTTGGTGGCAGCAATCAGGCGTACATCCGCGCGAAGCGAGTGGTTTCCACCGATGCGTTCAAATTCTTTTTCCTGAATTACCCTCAATAGTTTTACCTGGGCGGAAGGAGGAAGTTCTCCGACCTCGTCGAGAAACAGGGTGCCGCCTCGGGCGCGTTCAAAGCGGCCTAGTTTGCGTTCGTTGGCGCCGGTGAACGCACCTTTTTCGTGGCCGAACAGCTCGCTGTCGATAAGGGTTTCCGGTATGGCACCGCAATTAAGGCTGACAAAGGGAGCGTCACTGCGGTCAGACAATCGGTGAATCGAGGTGGCGACCACTTCTTTTCCGCTTCCGGTTTCGCCCAGCAACAGTACTGGGCTTAATGTTTTAGCCACCTGTCCGGCCAGCTGCATCACCTGTTTTAATCCGTGGTGCATTCCGACAACCCGGTCTCCCACCTCTTTTTGCAATTCATTCTGCAGCGCGCGATTCTCATCTTCAAGCCGTTCTTTGGTCCGCTTCAGTTCATAAAAGCGAACCGCGTTTTTCATGGCGGCGGCAAACGGCTCTCGCAGTTGGGTGAACAGCGCCACGTGTTCTTCCGTGTACTGACCGGCTTCATTGGATAGGATGCCAATACCGGTATTCAGTTTCTTATCGAACAATACCAAATGATCGGCATGGCTGGGCAACCCGAATTTGGACAATGCGGAGGGCATGGGGCCCTGTGAAATATCACTTGGCATATCGCAACGTCGCAGCACCATGAAATGCGGGTCGGAATCAGCGAATCGATGGTCCCGAAGCTGTTTCTCAGCGTCGGTCAGCGTTAACAGCAGCTGCCAATCCATGTTGTGCGCGCCGGATTCCGTGATGCGGCAGATAATATAAACATCGTTCTCGTCGGCAGACATTTGAAACACAAACATTTCATCGGCGGGCATCCATTCGGAGATACAATTGCGGGTCTCCACCAGCGCTTCTTCTATATCAAGGGAGCCGATGATTCGCAGGGTGACGGTTTGAGCAATGCGTTCTATATCCATGGTCATCTTCCCGGTTATTCGCCGATAAAGGGTAGGCGATTGCGAAATAGAGCATTTTTTATGCCAGCGGGGTGGGTTGATACGGTATTTGACCATCACCCCGAAGTGCTGAAGAATATATCACGATATTTAGCAAAAACGTGAAATATCATATTTAAATTCGTTTTATTTCGTGAACTGCCTCCCGGGTTGCGCTGAAATTTTGAATTTTCGTTTATTTGCGAACTGGCACGTCTCCTGCTGTACGAGGGGCCGGAGGTAAATATGAACCACACGATTTCACGTTATTTCATTCTAATGAGCGCACTTTTTCTCCTTGTCGACTGCAAAATGGGCGCCGCCACGGCAGAGGAAACCGAACACCAGACATCCGCAACCGAGCAGTCGTCCAAGGCCTCCTCCGATAAGGTGGTGAAGGTTCAGAAGTTGTCCGGAACCGCGTATTCTCAATCGCTGGAATTGTCGGGTAAAACCGTGGCGAAAAAAGAGAGCACTTTGTCTCTGCCTGTGTCCGGCATGGTGAAAGAAATTAAGGTGAAGCTGGGAGACAGTGTGAAAGAGGGCGATGTTCTGCTCAAACTCGATCGCAAAAATTATCAGTTGGGCGTGCAGCAGGCGGAAGCGGGGTTGGCCGCTGCCGTCGCCCAGGACGAGTTACTGTCAAATGAAACGGTTCGGTTGAAGAATCTGGTCGCTGAAAACGCGGCCCCCACCGCTTCCATGGATGAGCTGTCGGCGCAGAAAAAAGGCGCTGTCGCCCAGGTGCAGATTGCGGATTCGAATGTGGCCAAAGCGAAGAAAGCCCTGGCTGATTCGGTTCTGCGTGCGCCGTTTGACGGTGTGGTGTCGAGTATTCTGATTGAAAAAGGGGAGCAGTGTTACGCCATGCCCCCCACCATGCTGATGACCGTTGTCGATACCTCCACCCTTGAAGTGCAGGTGTTCGTTCCGGAAGAATCCGCCAGCAAGGTGAAGGTGGGCGACGCGGCAATCGTCACCATCGATTCCGCCGGAATGGTCGTGGAGGGAAAGGTGACCTTTGTGGCCAATACGATTTCTCAGGGCGCGAGAACGTTCGAAGTGCGAATCGAAGTGGATAATACCGCGCAGGAGATTAAAGCGGGCGCGTTCGCTCGGGTGAATCTCAATCAGAACGTGAAAACGGATGCGATATTCGTGCCGATTGCGGCGGTGCTGCGGGACGACGAACAGAACCCCTATGTGTTTGTTGTCAAACAGCGAAGTGCTCAGAAACAGATGGTAACCCTGGGTGCGGTGGAAGGCACTCGTGTGATGGTGAAGGAGGGATTGACCGACGGCGCCGAAATTATTGTTTCCAATGCCGGGAGTGTCATTGACGGTCAGCGCGTGCGCACTGAGAAACGCTAGGGAGGCCGTTATGTCACTATTTGAACTCTCTATTAAGCGGCCGATCTTTATCTCTATGCTACTGGTGGCGCTGGTGGTGTTCGGCCTGGTGGCATTTCCGCGCATCGGACTGGAGATGTTTCCGGGCATTGAACCGCCGGTGGCAACGGTTCTCACCATCTACCCGGGAGCAGGCCCGGAAACGGTCGAAAAGGAAGTCTCTCAGAAAATTGAAGATGCCCTTAGCGAGCTGAGCGGCGTGGATCAGCTGCGTTCGGTGAGCGTTGAGAACGTATCTCAGGTAATCATCGTCTTTGACCTCAATATGGATGCGGACCTGGCCATTCAGAATGTGCGTGACAAGATCAGTCGCGTGGCGGCTACACTGCCCTCAGATGTGGAGGCCCCGTCGGTAGAAAAACTGGATCTGGGCGCGGAACCGATTCTGACCATGGTGCTCACCGGCAATGAGTCGGTCGACAAGGTGACCCAATATGCAGAAGATTACATTAAAGGCCCGTTGCAGGGAGTTCCCGGCGTGGGAGGCATCGATATTGTGGGGGGGGCCAAAAAAGAAATCAAGGTGTGGGTCGATCCGTTGAAGCTGGAAGCCGCAGGCCTGGCGGTTACCGATTTGATTCGCGCGCTGCAGGGAAACAACCTGGAGTTTCCGGGCGGTCGGTTCAAAGCAGATGGATTGGAACTGTCAGTGCGCATCGACGGCGACCTGGTGAAGGTCGAAGACATCGCAAAATTTCCGATATTTGATATTGGCGGAAAAACCGTGCGCGTGGAGGACGTGGCGCGGGTGGAAGAAGGCGTAGAAGAGATGCGAAGCGCCGCTCGCATGAACGGCGAACCCACCATCACCTTGCTGGTACGCAAGCAGAGCGGTACCAATTCGGTTGCGGTAGCCAAACAGGTAAAAGAGCGAATGACTGATATTCAAAAGGGTCTACCCGTGGGATGGGGGTTCAAGCTGGTTTCCGACCAGACCCTGGTCACCGAAGCTTCGTTCAATTCGGTGTGGTTCGATATGATTTTCGGTGGGGTTCTGGCGGTGGTCATCGTCTTTCTTTTTTTGCGCAACCTGCGTTCCACATTTATTGCGGCGCTGGCGTTGCCCGTATCGGTGGTGGGAACCTTCAGTTTCATTTCGCTGATGGGGTTCAGCTTCAACGTGATGACCCTGCTGGCGCTAACGTTATCCATCGGTCTGCTGATTGATGATGCCATTGTGGTGATTGAAAATATCTACCGCCATCTGGAAGAGGGTAAGTCCCCCAAAGAAGCGGCGCTGCAGGGCGCCAAAGAGATTGCGTTGGCGGTGTTGGCCACCACGTTGTCGATTGCGGCGGTGTTCTTGCCATCCGCGGTGAGCGGTGGAATGATGGGAATGATTCTGCAGGAGTTCGGCCTCACGGTGGTGGTGGCGGTGATGATTTCTTTGCTCGTGTCGTTCACCTTGACGCCCATGCTCAGCGCGCGTCTGCTTGTTGCGCATAAGAGCAATTGGTTTTATGAAGGAATTGAAAAAATTCTCAATGCAGTAGACCGGGTGTACCGGCGCATCATCGGATGGGCGTTGAATCACAAGGTGATAGTGGTGATTTTGACCATGATCATTTTTGCCGGCACCATTTACACCACCCGGTTTATGACCATGAGTTTTTTCCCGTCCTATGACGCCGCCCGGGTGAATGTAACCGTGAAGATGGCGCCGGGAACCGCGCTTGAAACCACCGAGCAAAAAGCGCAGCAGGTGGCATCCACAGTAATGGACAGCATGGGTGAGGTGGTAAAAGGAACGGTGGTAAAGGTGGGCGCCGACCCGCAGCAGACGCAACACAAGGCCGTGATTGAAGTGCAGCTGACAGACAAGCATCAGCGCGGCATCACTCACCTGCAGGTGGTGGAAAAAATTCGCAGGTTGCTCGGCGATGTGAATGATGCAGAGATTATGGTGCGGGAGCCGGGTGTGGCCGGTGACACGGTGGGCGGAAACGCCAACCTGATGTTCAACCTGCGCGGCAATGATCTGGCCGAAATGGAGAATACCGCACAGAAGATGATCGATGAAATGAAGCAGGTGCCCGGGCTGGTGGATATTTCGATGAGTTATGAGGGTGGGAAGCCCGAGATGCAGCTGGTTGTTGATCATGAGCGTGCCGCCGGGTTGGGCATTCCCACTGCGGTGGTGGGGCAGACCATCAACGCCTTGGTGGGCGGAGCGAATGCATCGAAGTTTGAAGAGGGGTCGGAGGAATACGATATTCGGGTTCGACTGGATGAAAAATATCGCACCAATCCGTCTCAGATGAGCGGGCTGAAAGTGAGGTCCGCCACATCGAACCGGCTGATTGATATTCAGAACGTGGCCAGGTTGGAACCGCGTACCGGCCCCACTCAGGTGGAACGGGAATCCCGCAGACGTCAGATCACCATCAATGCGAACAATACGTCTGAATTGGCGCTCAGTACGGCGCAACAGAAAATCGACCGGATTGCCGAACGAGTGGTACCGAAAGATATGGAAACCGATTGGGGCGGCAATGCCAAGAATATGCAGAAGTCGTCGTCGGAAATGGTCGTGGCAATGATACTGGCGGTGATTCTGGTGTACATGGTGCTGGCGGCGCAGTTCGAGAGTCTGCTTCATCCGTTCACCATCATGATGTCGTTGCCGTTGTCGGTGATTGGCGCCTTTGGGGGAATTTTGCTGATGGGCGGGGGAAACATGAGTATGATTTCGATGATTGGAATGCTGATGCTTATGGGCCTCGTGACCAAAAACGCGATTCTGTTGGTGGACTATACCAATACCTTGCGACACCGGGACGGTCTTTCCAGAAAAGAGGCGTTATTGAAGGCCGGGCCGACGCGGTTGCGTCCGATTCTGATGACTTCGCTGGCGATGATTTTCGGGATGATTCCGGTTGCGGTGAGTGACGGTTGGGGAGCGGAACTTCGCGCGCCCATGGCCGTCGCGGTAATCGGCGGTCTTGTCGCGTCGACGGTACTGACATTAGTGGTGGTGCCGGTGGTGTACACCATTGTGGATATGATTGGTGACGGGTTGAAGCGGCTGTTTTTCGGAAAATCAACGAGCGAGGTGGCAAGCAAGGTGGCATCATGAAAACGATTTCAAAGAATATGAATATGCTCGAGTTAAAATCCCCCCAGCCCCCTTTTCAAGGGGGAGCCGTTGAAATCCCCCTTGCAAAGGGGGGAAGGGGGATTTCGATATTGATGATGATTGGGGTGGGTTGGTTGCTGAGTACTCCTTTGCAGGCCCAAGAAACAGCGACCCCCGGCGATACGGATACCGATGCTGCGCCTGCTGTTGAAGCTGTCGAACCGCAGCCTTCTCCGATGGAGGCGGCGGGACTTTCCGATGCCGTGCAGTTGGCCGCAACCGAACTCGAGGCGCCGGTAATCACTCCTGGGCCGCCGATAACGCTGGCCGAGGCGCTGCAGCGGGCGGAAGAACAGAATCTGGACATGCAGAGCGCGGCGCTCGAAATTGAAAAAGCGAAGGCCGGTCTCTCCAAAAGCTGGGGACTGGTGCTCCCCTACGTGCAGGGCAAGGTGGAATACACCCACATGGACCATGCGGATGTGATGGATTTGGGAGCAAGCTTGAGCGATTCGATGCAGCCGATTGTGAACGCTCTGTTGAACGGTGGGTTGATGACCGTGGATGAGGCGCTGGCAATGGCAGATACCGACCCGCTGCTCGCGAATCCGCAGGAAAAGTTGACCGCCGCACTTCAGGTGATGATGCCGTTGGTGAATCCCGAAGCGTGGCTGCATATTCAGACGGCGAAAAAGGGCGTCGAAGTGGCGACGCTTTCCATAGAGAATGCCAAACGTCAAATTCTGTTGGGCACCGCGCAGGCATACTTCATGGTGCTCACAACCCGCGACCTTATCGATTTTTATTTTTCGCAGATGAAAACCACCCAGGAGCAGCTGCGGGTGGCCAATGCCCGGTTCAATTCGGGGAAAGCCATGCGCATTGATGTAATTCGCGCGGAAACCGATTTTGAACAGGCGCGTCAGTCTCTGTTGTCGGCCTCGCTTTCCTACGATAACGCCCGTGACACGCTGGGGCAGCTGCTCGGTATGGAGGGGTTGCCGCAGCCCGCGGATACGCCGTTGCTGGCAACGCCGCAGGGAGACGATACATCACTGCAGCAACGGGCGGCTTCCCTGCGCACGGATATGAAGGTGAATGCGGCGCGGCTGGAATTGCTGCAGCGACAGAAGAAGGCGGTGTACGGGCAATTTCTGCCCAAGCTCGACATGATGTGGCAGGGCAGCTATCAGTTTACGGAATTGCCCGATATGGGGTCGGATGACCGCTCCCGCTGGGCGCTGATGTTCACGTTGACCATTCCCCTGTACAATCATTACCGATATGCGGAGCTCGATGAAAAACGGGCGGCTATCCGTCAGGCGCAGCTGAACATGGAAAACACTGAGCAGAAGGCGTCACTGGCGGTGCGTAAGGCGCGTCGCGATTATGCCAACGCGTTGATTCAGGTGGCCACCGCAGAGAAGCAGGCGGCGCTGGCCGAAGAGGGGGTCACCCTCACCGATGCGGCGTATCGAAACGGACGAGGCACCTCCCTTGATGTGACCCTCGCGCGCCAGACCCATATCGCTGCCGGTTTGAATCTCACCACCTCACAGCTGAAGGCCCAACTCGCCCTGTTGAGTCTGCTGGATGCCATCGGCGAAGATATTCCCTCGCAGATTCAATAGCGCCAATATCTTTGCCTGATATACGACTGAAGTCATTGTCTTGAGGATCTGAAATGAATGAAACAGTCTGGGTTTATAATTGCGACCTGGCTAAAAAGGTGTCATGGTTTACATACCATCGTTTTGTTCGGTTTAGATGATAACTATCTGAATATAAAGGAGTATTGAAATGATCTGCTCACGCACCCCAAACGGTCGAACCGCATGGATACCGATCCTGTTCTGTGCCGGGATGATGGGCGTTTTCGGTTGTCAGACCGGTTTTCCCACTTGTCAGCCGAAAGTGGAAACGCCGAAGATTCCAGACCCCACGTACATTCGGGTCGATTATGTGGCCCAAAGAAAAGATTTCAAACGAATTCGGGGCGAATCCCATGCCGCTGAATCCTATGTACAGAATCATGAATCTTATAAAACAGTGGCGATTCGGGTGCCCGAAGAATGTTTGAATGAAACCCAGGGGCAAAAAGAGGGGCAACGTCCAAACAGCGTGATTTTAAACACAAAATGCGGCGCCCATTTCAGTGAATTTGAAAAACGTCTAGTGCTCGAAGGATATCGTGTGATCTCGTGGGACAGAATTCAGGATGGTCACAACAGCGTGGATTATGACAAAGCGATTTCGCTGGGCGTGGATATAATTTTCATGGTGAATAGCCTGGAAGCGTCTGAAGCGCTGCTGCCCAACAAAGCGGAGGCGACGTATTCTTTTTATACCGCGACTGCGACCGGGCAGGCCATTGCCAACGCGGCGCTCGACGATGCGTATCGGCAGCATTTTATCAGTCAGATGAAACCGTACGTGGATTTGTCGATTCAACGGGCGAACAGCGCCAAAGTGTTTTCGAGCATTATGGATGTCACCGCAATTAATACGCGCACCGGAGAAACCGTGTGGTTTTACAATAAATACTGCTATGAGGATATGAAGCGGATTCGGGTAGAGAAACAATCGTTCCTGTTCGCTGGACGAGAGAAGCTGATCGATAACAAGCCGTTTGTTTACTGGTGGCCTGTTTACCCGGAAGGGTTGACGCCGCAGCCGGTCAATACAGATGTTGCTGCGCAACCGGTTCATTTGGCCACTCAGGAAACGTATGTGGACGAAAGTGCCGGAAGCGATTTGCAGGATCCCGCCAAGGAACGCAAGCTGATGCTCATTCGAGAAGTGGTTGCCGATTTTGTGCATTCATTCAAGTCTCCCGGCAAATTTCTCAACTCATCTCCCCAATGAAAGTGAATCAACGGCTATGATGAATCAAAATAAAAGAATATCGAATCCCCAAATGCCGATTGGTTTTCAATTGGTAGTCGCTATTTCCATATATTGTGTCAGCGGTCTCGTGGTTGCGCAAACGACTTCGCCCAATATGCCTCCCCCTCCTCCCCCTCCTCCCCCTCCGCAACCGGCGGAAGTGACTACGACTCCGTCGACTCCGGGTTTGCCGCCGCCCCCGCCACCTGCCGTGACGACAGCAGCGCCGGTTACTGCGCCGGTTTCGCTGCCCGCAGAAAACCTTCAACCGATGTCGCCCCAACCGATGGCGACTGTCAATTCGAAAAATGTTCAGGCAACCCCGGCACCTGCAGTTGTTCCTGAACCTGCAACCGTCGAGACACCGACGCAGGCGATTGACGTGCCCATGCCCCCGCAGGAGCAGTGGCATATTCCCACCACCACCGACAAACAACCGTATGTGCCGGAAATTCAGGCACCGCCGCAACCCAAACCGAAAAAGTACTATCTGCAATTGGGAATGGATTTGTATTTTCATAGCGAATCGATGAACAGCGCGGATATGTCCGGTGCAGGGAGTAATTGGGTGTTGAGATTCGGCGGCGCTGTGGGGACCAGCATCGGTGTGGTCGGACCGGGCGGGCATTTTTATATGAGCTTTGACATGGGGCGCAAATCGGGCAAACAGCTTGTTGAAAAAAATGGAATCGCACTCTGGCTGACGACGCCGACATTATCGGCTCAAATGATATTGCTCGACGGATTCAGTCATTTTTCGTTCGGCCCGAAAAGCGACATCATCGGCCTGCGGCTTACGCGGTGCGCCCCAGTGCCGGTGGTGATTGACCTGCGCGCACTCAATGTGCAGCTGTTCACATCACTTGGTGAAAACGGCAACAGCGAAAATATTGCCGTCGCCCTGGGATTCTCCCTGAACGGCGGTATTCTCTTCTAGCCGTCATAGCGGTTTCATGGCAGACTCGCGCCTATGAAACCGCTTCCCGCAAAAAAAGAAGTCGACCCCCTCCCTCAAAAAATGAATCCGATGTGGCTGATGATGACGCAATTGCTGCCGCTGATTGTGTTTATCGTGGTGGACGCGATTGTGACGGATGTGCGGATTTCAATTTTGTGCGCAGTGTTGTTTGCGGTAGGGCAGCTTATTGTCACGTTTGTGACCACCCGCCGTTTCGAGTGGCTGGTGCTGGTGGATGTGGCCCTGATATCCGTACTGGGCGGTATTTCGATTGTGTCGCAGAATGATCTGTTTTTTAAAGTGAAGCCGGCGGTGATTGAAGGGTTGGCGGTACTGTTTTTCGGCGGGTTGATGTTTGCGCCGGAATCCTTTCTGATTCGGTATTTCAGCCGCATGACGCCCGGTGCGTCGATGAAGCCCGAAGCGGTGCGAATGCTGAAGCAGATGCTGGTGGTCATGTGTATTGCAACGCTTGTTCATATCGGTGCGGTGTTGGGAGTGGCGTTTTACGCTTCGAAAGAAGTGTGGGCCGCAGTTTCCGGGCCGGGATTTTACGCCGTGGTGCTACCGCCGATGGCGGTGATGGTTGTCATCAAACGCCGCCGCGCGAAATGATCGCGATTATGTTGTTGTCCTGGCTGAAGCGAATTTGGGAATAGACAAGGGCGGAATTATTTTTTCAGCTGTCGGTGCATTTGCAGAAAGTAGTCCGGCGGTTCGGCGGTGAAGTGCATGGGTTCCTGGCTGATGGGGTGGGTGAATCCCAGTTCCGCCGCATGTAGCATCAACTGCAGTGAATTGATTTTTTTACCTTTGAAGCCTCTCATATACGTGCGTTCACCAATGAGCGGGTGGCCGTGTTCGGCCAGATGAATGCGAATCTGATTGGTGCGCCCGGTATCCAGGGTACATTTGATGAGCGTGGCGCTTTTCAGTTGCTCCACGACTTCCACATGGGTAATAGCCAGTTGCCCTTTCTGGCTTTTTCGCACTTTGGGGTGCGGAGAGGTCTCGCATGAACCGCGGATGCCGTCACCGCGATCTTCCATAATATGGGTTTTAAAGGTCTGCGGTTTGATCACACCGTGTACCAGCGCCAGATAATGTCGTTTCACCGTGTGTTCCCGAAACTGGCTTTTCAGCCCATCCATCGCTTCTACGGTTCGCGGAAACACCAGTAGTCCGCTGGTGAGCTTGTCGAGCCGGTGGACAACGAGCAACGACGCCAGCGCCCCTTTTTTTCGCGCCGTTTTCGAGCGGTGTTTGGTGAGATAGGTGCGAATCTGTGCATCGAAACTGTGGGGGTCTCGTTCAAGCAACGGAACAGTCAGAATTCCCGCCGGTTTATCTGCAACCACCAGATGGGGGTCGATATGCACGATTCTTTCTTTTGAAAAATCACCGGTGCGAGATGGTCGCCTGGCATCGGGCGTGAGGCAGAGTTGAGCGCCCTGTTGAACAACAAACGCCAAATCCGTAGACCGGGTGTTGTCTACCGATATTTTGCCGCGTTCGATCCAGGTTCGTGCGGTGGACCACGGTACCTGAAACAGTTCTTTCACGGCTTTATCTAGTCGCGTTTCATCGAAATGCGGGGGAACGGTGACTATTTTAGGGTGCTCGGTGCTCATCGGTTTTTATGCTTCTTTTTCAACGCTCACGTAACGTATTTTTGCAGCGGAGTAAAGAAGATGGTGGACAGCGAAGAACCGATTATTCGTTTTCTTCAGCCGGAGCCGGTGCGTCCTCCGGGTTGACACCGGTTTGGAATCGTTTGTCGAATTCGCTGCGTTGTTTCATTATTTCAGCGCGTTTCGACTCTTCGAGCTTCGCATTGCGTTTCTGCTCCACGAATTTCTTGAACTCTTCTGAATGCTCATCGGTTTCCTCGGGGCGGTTTTTAGCCAGCAACTCGGAATCAATACGGGTGACAAAGGTGTACTGACTAACCGATTGAACCGGGAATATCAATGATTCGAAATATTTGTACAGACAGAACCGCTGTGTGGTGTTGAGGCCGAACAACGACAGGGTGACATCATCCACGTGTCCGTTTTGAGAGTTTATCATTACGCGAGCCGAAAATCGATAAGACCGACCACCGACACATTCTTCAATCTGTACCTGAGATTGCTCCATGACGGCTCGGACAGCCGTCCAATCGGGCATCTGGCTAACCTTGTACAGGGGTTCTTTCAGGTAATCCTGGGGAATGAAGTCGTCGCCGCACTGCGTCTGCGGATCTTTCAGCACGTTCAGGCAAAATTCTTTGTCCATTCGCACATTGGTGCCGCTGGGATCTATTTTGGCAATGCATTTTTCCACTTCTTTGGAGAGGTTCAGTCTGCATTCGTACGCAGACGCTTCCACCGATTCCGAATCGTCGTCACCGCTATCGCCCACAGAAACCATGGCCGACATCTGAGGTTCATCTTTCGGGTGAATGATGGGCAACAGATAATAGATACCGCCGGCAACCAGCAGCACCACGGCGGTAACCACATATCCGGAGATGCGCTTTTTCTGATTTGTGCGACACAACACACATCCCCAGGTGTTTGCCGGGTCGTATCTCAAACCGTGCTGCGAACAAGTGGCAAGAGTGGTTTTCGGGCCCTCTTTCTCTTCAAAATCAATCGCCATGTTGTCCCCTTACACTTTCTTGTTTTTGCATAAAACCATAGCAGCTATTAACTACGGTCAAATTTGAATTTCTTTAATTTTCACATTCAGAAAATGCGAAAAACCGCAGTGTTTAAATTTTACTATAATAATACAGTATTACAAGAAGATTATTGTGGTCGGTTATGACCCAGGTTGGTCATACTATCTTTTGAGATACTTAATCAAGGTTTCTTCTGGAATTCCGCCTGGATAGGGCTGGGCGCCCACGTAATAGGTGGGGGTTCCGGGAATATTTCGCCGGGAGGCTTCGTCGATGTTGGCGCCGATTTGTTGAATGACATCAGCGCTGGTCATGCATTTTTTCATCGCAGCGATATCGAGTGCCAGTTGTTCGCTAAGATCATCAACATCCACCTGTTCTGTGGGCACGGTGTCCTGGATTCCGAAGAGCATATCGTTCATCTCCCAGAATTTTCCCTGTTTGCCGGCACATTCCACCACTTTGGCAAATTCACACGCCCGATCGTGGAACGGTTGTTCCAGGTATTCGTTGCATTTGTTGTCCATCGGCATGTGCTTGTGTACGATTCGGATTTCTTCGGCGTGCCTCGCCAGTATTTGACGCATCTGATAGTGGGCCCGGCGGCAGAATGGGCATTCGTAGTCGCTGAATTCCACAATGGTCAGTTTTGGATTTTTCGCGCCGATCCAATGATTGCCGTCGTCAGTGATTCCAGTGGGGAGTGTCGGCAGCGTGCTGAAAAGCGACTGACTCCAATACCGCGGAAACAGAAGCAGTGTGGCGGTGAGCAGGATTGCCGCATTCAGCGCGAACGGCACAAAAAAGCGAAGTTTGGAGAACATGAATTGAATGTCGCTGACAAGCAGGCGCATGGGTGAGGTGTGCTGACTGCGAACCCAGAAAATACCGATGATAAACAGCGATGTGTTCACCACATACAGCGTGGTGCAGAATAAACAAAGAGACTGGATAATTTGCGTGGAAATGTACGCCAGAAGTGCAGATGCCACAAGCGCAGAAGAGAATGCGGCCAGAAACACACCGGCCAATGCTTTTTTCTGTCGAAGCATGAATATGCAGAGCACCGCGAAAATTGTATATGCGAACAACCCCCATACCGAGATGGGCAAGCCCAGAAACACCGAATACGGGGAGCGGGCGACCGTCTCACAGTTCAACGCCTCATTAATGGCGCAGATGGAATGAAACTCGGGATTGGTATGGCTTTCGTAGTGTATGTGGGTGAGTTCGGCGGCAACGCCCAGGCCGAGAACGGATATGAGCAGGATAATTAGCGGGTATGCGATGGAGAACGGTGACGCATCAGTTGCCGGGGAGGGATTACGTTGATCTTGACGGTTGATCATTTTTCTTTGTTTCCTTGTGAATTTGTTGTCAACAACACGTTCAGTCTGTGGCAAAGTGTGTACCAGAATTTAGTATCTTACTTAACCGTTTTTCGCCGAGTTTATTTCGAGAAACCGATAAAAAGGAATTTCATGACGCCGAATCCAGATGAGATTAGAGCCGAACTAGAAAGATGCATAGGGTATTCATTTAAAGACCTGGACCTGATGATGGAAGCGCTGGTGCACAAATCGTATTTCAACGAGCAGTCGATTGCGGTGAGTCACAATGAACGGCTGGAGTTTCTCGGCGACGCGGTACTGGATTTGATTATTTCACAGCGATTTATGCGAATGATTCCCAAATGGCCGGAAGGGAAATTAACGCGGTATCGAGCGGCGTTGGTGAATGAGGACAGTCTGGCGAAAATTGCCCAGACACTGAATCTGGGACCGCTGATTCTGCTCGGAAAGGGTGAAGATAAGAATAACGGACGAAATAAACCGTCTATTCTCTCTGATTGTGTCGAAGCGGTGGTGGGTGCGGTTTTTTTGGATAGTGATTTTTATGTGTGTGACGAAGTGGTGCTTACCTGGTTTGAGGAGATGATTTCTGAGGTGATAGACGGGGACGGCATGGAAGACGCCAAAACACAACTGCAGCAGAAACTGCAGTCTCAGAATATGTCGCCCATGTACCAGACGGTGGGCATTGAGGGGCCGGATCACGATCGCACCTATGAAGTGGAAATTTCGATCGACGGGGACCCGCTGTCGCGGGGGGTCGGCAAGAGCAAAAAAGATGCGGAGAAACAGGCCGCTCAAAGCGGTCTAAAAATATTGAGAATGCAGCAG
>JAFGXQ010000009.1 GCA_016936575.1 Deltaproteobacteria bacterium | reverse complement strand
TGCTGCTGCTCATCTTTCTGCTGCTGCTCATCTTTCTGCTGCTGCTCATCTTTCTGCTGCTGCTCATCTTTCTGCTGCTGCTCATCCTTTTGCTGCTGCTCATCCTGATCCTGTTGCTCCTGGTCGTCACCTTCCTGATTTTGCTGATCCTGATTCTCCTGATCCTTCTTCTGCTGTTCTTCCTGCTGTTTCTTTTTCAATCGCGCCACTTCCAGGTTCCAGGCAGCATCCCGATTGCCCGGCTTGAGCATCAAACTTTTTTTATAATGGTCAATGGCCGCTTTGTAATCTTCCTTTTCAAAAAACGCATTGGCTAAATTGAATTCCGCTCGGGCCAGCACCGGTCTGGGGGCATCGGAATCGGTCGCCAGCGTCAGTGCCTGCATTGCTTCGTCAAGCTTATCTTCATCGTGCCGACTCAACGCCAATCCTCGGTTGAAATGAACTTCGCCCCGGTTGGGCAGCGCTTTGGCTGCCTTGTCGTAACAATTCAAGGCCTTGGCAATCTCTTTTTTCTTCAGATGCGCATTGCCCTCTCTGGTGTCCCCATCTTCGCTCTGCAGCCAATCAAATGCGTGAGCGTTCGAGACCGCGAACAACACGATCATCAGGACCAGTGCAAAACGAATTCCCCACCCCCCGCTCAGATAATCATATTTTTTCATAGAATCTGAATCCATCATTTCACCCTCCTGTCAGGCAACAAAAAGGCCAGTAGTAAAAAGAGGATTGCTGGAAGCAAAAACCACTGAAAAACTTCATCGTACAACACCGTTTTTCTCGACTCCACTTCAGATTGCTTCATGTTTCGAATTTCGTCCACCACCGCCTGCAGTCCCGACAAATCGCTTCCTGCCCGAAAATAGCGACCCTGCGTGTTGGCGGCAATCTGCTTGAGGGTGTCCTCATTCTCCGCGGACAGACTGGTCGTAATGTATTCGCCATTGTTGTCCTTCTGGTATCCCATCGCAGTACCATCGTCGAGGTACCGCGGAATCAACTCGGGCGAATCCGAACCGATACCCACCGTAAAAACCTTTACCCCGTTCTTCGCGATCTCTTTCGACACGTCAACCGGCGTTCCTATATGGTCTTCGCCGTCGGTCAGCAGAATAATCACCTTCGAGCGACTTTTCAGCGCCTTCGACACATCGTCTTCATCGCGATTGTCGAACAACATCGCATTGGCCGCATTCAACGCCTTGCCGATGGCCGTTCCCCCCACCGGCATATCATAGGGCGTCAGATCCTTCCAGAACGTCACCGCCGCGGTATAATCTGTCGTCAACGGAAACCGCATCGTATCTCCGGCAAATGCCACCAACCCAATCCGATCTCCTGTAAGCTTCTTAATGAATCCTGCCAGTTCCAGCTTCGCCCGTTCCAACCGATTGGGCCGAACATCCTGGGCCAGCATGCTTTTTGAAAAGTCGAGCGCCACCACCACATCAATGCCGCGTTTCTTCAACTGCTGTACCCGCCCCCCGTATTGCGGACGCGCAGTAGCGAACACCAGCAGCGCAAGCCCGAGCACCAATAAAATCGACTTGGCCGCCCGAAGATAGGGAGACGGCCGCCGCAGCTGCGCTTCAACCACCTTTCCGGTACCCAACCTGGAAATCAATCGTTTGCGCAACCAGATGCCCACAATGAAAAATACAATCGCCAACGCAGGAGCGATCAGAAAAAAGAGCAGATTGGGTTCCGCGAATCTCATGGCGTCCTCCGCATTACAATGACTGTCAACAGCAGATCAAGTATTCCGAGCAGCAGTGCGGCAAACAGATACTTTCCAAACACCTCGGCATATGTCACTCCCTGATCTTCGATTTTGGAACGCTCCAATGCATCGAGAATTGTATGGAAGGACGATACCAGCTCACTTTTGTCTTCAGCGGTGAAAAATGCCCCGTTGGTTTTCTCTGCCATTGAAATCAGCAGTTCCGGATTGATGGCGCTGGTGTTCTCATTTCGCCCCACCAAAATAGTATAAATGCGCACTCCCAGGGTGCGGGCGAATTCAATGGCCTGATCAGGAGAAATATTCCCCGCGTTGGATGTACCGTCGGTCAGCAGAATAATCGTCTTGCTCTCGGCGTCAGACTTTCGCAGTCGATTCAGCGATACCCCCACCGCATTACCAATGGCGGTGGCCCGATCATCAATAACCCCGAGCTGCAGCTCCGCGATCATCTGCGACAGCACGGAATAATCCAGGGTGAGCGGGCAAAGCGTATATGCGTTTTCGGCAAAAACAACCGCTCCGATACGATCATTTTTTCGGCGCTGAACGAAATCAAGCACCACTTCCTTGGCCGCTTCCACACGGGACGGCGGAATATCAGGCGTAGCCATGGAACCCGACAAATCGAGGGTGAGCACAATATCAATTCCCTCCATATGCACACTCCCCCGCTGCGTGGAATCCTGCGGGCGGGCGAGCGCAATCACCACCAGCGCCGTCAACACCGCGCGCAACCCCACACTCACCGGCAACAACCAGGTGCGCCAACCCCGTTTCTGCATCGCCATCACCGCGGCCAGCGGATGAACCAACCGTCCCGAACTCTTTCTAGACCGAACACCGGCGGCAATCACCAGAGGAACCGCCAACAAACCCAACAGAAACCACGGATTCTGAAACCGCATTCCAGAGCCGCTGCGAATCCAATCGGGTAATACCCACAGCGACGCCAGAAGAAGCATTCCAAGGGAAAATCCAACCGGCTCCAACCAATACCGGTGCGGCTTCAAACGTGCCCAACCCGTTCTCATTTTGCACCTCCGTCCGAACTTTCATTCCGAATCAAATCCGCATTCCTGCTTCGGGTCAGTCCCACCATTCGAATCGCTTCATTCAGCAGCTTTTCAGATTCTTCCTTGGGGGGTTCATATTTGGCGAACTTCACTAAATCCGTATCTTCGAGCAACTGAACCACCTGTCGATGCAGCTCCACACCGAGCGCCTGTTTTTTCAGTTCCGCGGCAATCTCCCGCGTGGACTGCTCAAGCGCAAAGAACCCATACCGATTTTCGAGATACTCCCGAAACGCTTCAGACAACTTCAGGTGATATGTTTTGTGCATGTGTTCATCGAGATACCCCGACGCTTTCAACGCGTTCAGCTTTTCAAACGCCACTTCATGCGCGGGTCTGGGCGGCGGCGGCGGCGGCCCCTGCTTGGGTTTTCGCATCGACCACAGTTTGTGAACCAGCAATGTGATCAGGGCGATCAGCACCGCGGCGCCCAGCGCAATCAAGATGTACAACAGCGTGTAGTCCTCCACCATTACCACTTCACCCTCCCCTTCATCTTTCTTCAGTACGGGTTCGGGCTCGTTCGCAATCAGACTCTCGATTGTGACGTTGAACTGCGGAGTCATCACCTCACTGATGTTCCCCTTCCCATCCACCACGGTGAGTTTTTGAGGCGGAATTTCAAACTCGCCCGTATCGAACGAAATCAGGCCCACCTTCAGCGACTGGGTCATCAATTTTTCTGATGTCTCGTCATCCAGATTTCGCGATTGAATTTCCATTTTTCCGAAATTCATTGCCGACGGCAGCACTACGCGATCCTGCGCGCTCTTTTTTCTGACTTCCACTGTCCACTCAATCAGGTCACCGATGGCACCTTTTTCAGGGGATACAGTGACATTAATCTCAGGCATCCGATTTTTCGAAATTTCATCTTTCAGCGGAGCAGGTGCAGCGGCGGGCTCCGGCGCGACAACGGTTCCGGCATCGGTATCCGCCGCCGCAGTGTCCAATCCGGAGGTAGCTACAACGTCGGTATCCTGCGCAGCCGTATCCGCCCAGGCCGGAAAACAAATCAATAATAAACAAACCAGTAGGGGCGCACCCACGTGTGCGCCCTTCACACGCGCTTCGGTTCCGACACGCGCTTCGGTTCTCACACGCGCTTCAGTTGCCACACGCGCTTCCTTTCCCATATCCGGGCAGGTACGGGGACCTGCCCCTACACGCCTATGATTATTTCGATTCAATCCCATACCCACCTCAAAGACGCATCGCACGTTTCGAGCGTCGTCTGAAAAAATTAACGAGCGGAGTCATATCATCGGTTCCACTCGACATATTCACAAAATCGATGCGGTTCTTTCGAAACAAATGCTCCCGCGAGGCCCGACGTTTTTTCATTTCATACTCAAACGCCTCCCGCACCTGCCGGCTATCCGTATCCACGGCGAACACTTCACCGGTTTCGCTGTCTTCCATATAAACGACCCCCATACCGGGCAACACTTCCTCTACCGGATCACTGATACAAATCGGTACCAGATCATGGCGACTGTTGGCTAAGCGCAGCGACTGCTCATATCGTTCGTCCTGAAAATCCGAAATCAGCACCCCCACCGCTTTGCGTTTGGTTACCTTGTTCAGGTAGTCGAGCCCGCACGAAATATCGGTCCCTTTACCTTCGGGCCGAAATTTGAGAATCTCCTGCACCACGCGCAGCACATGTTTCTTCCCCTTTTTGGGCGGAACGAATAGTTCGATTTTATCAGAAAACATGATGAGGCCGACCCGGTCGTTGTTCTGAATGGCCGAGAATGCAAAAATCGCCGCCAGTTTTGCCGACAGCCGTGCCTTGGTTGCGACCGTACCGAAGCTCTGAGATGCACTCACATCCACCAACAACATCACCGTCATCTCCCGCTCTTCAACAAACACTTTGATGTAGGGTTCATTCATGCGCGCCGACACATTCCAGTCAATGAGACGCACATCGTCGCCCTGCTGGTATTGTCGCACTTCGTCAAACGCCATTCCCCGGCCTTTGAATACGGAGTGATACTGACCTGCCAGCTGATCGTTCACCAGATTGCGGGTCACAATCTCAATTTTCTTGATTTCCGCAAACAGTTCGCTGTGTTCCATTGATTACGGTACCTCCACCGTGTCAAAAATTTTCCGCACCACATCTTCACTGCTGAACTCTTCGGCCTCGGCTTCGTAGGTCACTGCGATACGATGTCGCAGGACATCCGGTCCGATGGACTTGATGTCTTCGGGGGTCACATAACCGCGATGTCGCATAAACGCATGCGCCTTAGCGGCCTGATTCAACGCAATCGATGCACGAGGAGACGCACCGTACTCAATGAACCGGCTCAGTTCCGACAGCCCGTATTTGTCGGGCTCGCGGCTGGCGAATACAATATCGATAATGTAGTCTTTTATTTTGTTGTCGATGTAGATTTCGGAAACCACCTTGCGCGCATCGAGGATTCGCTCAGGTGTAACCACCGGCTTCACTTCGGGAACCGTTCCCAGCGCCATCCGATCCATAATCTCCCGTTCCTGATCGCGGGTGGGGTACCCCACTCTGATTTTCAGCATGAATCGATCGACCTGCGCTTCAGGAAGCGCGTAGGTTCCCTCCTGCTCAATGGGATTCTGAGTGGCCATCACAATAAAAGGAGACGGCAGCGGAAAGGTTTCCTCGCCGATAGTCACCTGTTTTTCCTGCATCGCTTCGAGCAGCGCGGACTGCACCTTGGCCGGTGCGCGGTTGATTTCGTCGGCCAGCACGAAGTTGGCGAACACCGGCCCTTTCTTTGCCGAAAATTCACCGGTGCGCTGGTTGTATATCACCGTACCCACCAGGTCGGCGGGAAGTAAATCCGGTGTGAACTGAACGCGCTGAAACTTGGCGGAGATAGCTTTGCACAGAGAATTCACGGTCAGTGTTTTGGCCAGACCCGGAACGCCTTCGAGCAACACGTGTCCCCCGGTAAGAATACCGATCAGAACCCGCTCCACCATCTCCTCCTGACCGACGATTGCCTTTTGCACCTCGTGAACGATTTCATCCACAAACGCACTCTCCGCTTTCACCATGTCGTTTAACGCTCTTACATCCTGACTCATTTCTATTCGCCTTTCGAAGTAATTAACCGTTACATTCAGGTGCATCTATCTACCTAGACACGCCCTGTTGCACAACCATGTTTTGAATGAATTATTCCAAAAAAATGAAAGATTCGGACATTCTGCTGTTCCGAGACCATTTTCGCCGATGAAAGACCTCATTTGACGCTTGACGCACAGCGCCTGCAGGAATACCTATCGCCGAGATGAACAAACCACAAAATACAATGGACGCTTTGTCGTTCGAAGCTCTGGCAGCGCTCGAGAACCCCATTTTCTACAACCTCTTTTCAGAATTTCTTGAGTTGCAGCGATACGATCTGATTCCCTATATTCGGCATTTTCGCACACTGTCGGCCGAAATCGTTGCCGAACCGTCATTTCTGACCGTGGACGAGCAAAGAATTTCTGCCGCCTCGCTTGTATCCGCGTATCTGGAATTCATTCTCAATCATTTCCGTAAAATGTCCTTTGATGACCTGTGCCGCGCGTTCCAACAACAGTTTCACCCGGCAATCGCCGACGGCGGACCGCTCGAATGCCGAACCGCCAGGGAATCCCTGGACCCGGCGTATGCACGACATTTTATCTGGCCCCTGTTCAAACCCGCAATTGCGTCCAAACACCCCGGCCGCATTCTGGATTTCGGCTGCGGTCAAAATGGATTCTCGAGGGTCCTGCAAACAGAAATGCCTCGGACCGAAACCGATTTCCCTATCATATTCGGCGTCGACGTGCAGGACGCCCATAACGCGTGGCAGGATCCCTCAGCCGGCATCTTCTATTTCGATTTAAAAAAACAGTCGCTCGAAGACGCAATTGACCAGCCGGTAGACTTGATTTTTGTCAATTTCGTGTTTCATCATATGGAGATTTCAGCTCGAAATGAAACCATCCCCAAACTGGCGGCGCTGCTATCGCCGGGCGGAATTCTGGCAGTGGCTGAAGCGTCTGTCGACACAGACGCCGATGACGACGTGATGTTCGCCCAAACGACACAAAACCACCCGGTGTGGCAGAACAACTCGTGGAATACGCGATATCTTCAATGGTCAACGCGTTTTCTCTCCGCCAACCCCACCCACCAACACTATCTCATGCGCCTGGAAGATCTGTTCGGTCATCGCTTTCTTTATCCGAACGAAATCGACCGTCCAGTGATGCCGATGCCGTTTTCATTTCTGTCGAGAAACACCCTTGCAATGCAACTGTCGCAGTGGAATATCCAGTTCGTAAAAGAGGAATCATCTGTATTCGGTCTTCCCCCGCTACTCAAATACGGCCCCCCCACATCCCTCTGGATTTTCAAAAAAGACGCCGCTTAACGTTTGGATTGTCACAATCGCGCCATCGTGGGCACCCCCGAAAAAGGGCGGGCACGGATACCCGCCCGTACGTTTTTTTGCAACATCTGTTTCAATTGG
>JAFGXQ010000107.1 GCA_016936575.1 Deltaproteobacteria bacterium | reverse complement strand
CATCCCCCTTCCCCCCTTTTTAAGGGGGATTATTGATGCTTTTCCCCAATTTTCTGTACATAAAAAGATGTGATGGATGATCAGGCTACTGGCACATGGAGTGGCAGTTGCTTTCACATTGGCTGCGATAATCTGTCAGCGTACGTTGGTCGGTGGGAGAAGGTTCTCCGGTGAGTGAGGAATCACTGCCATCGCAGTTTTTCAAACAGGCATTGATTTTTGCCTGACATTCAGAAGAAATTTTCACCGGGTAAACGCAACCGGCTGTGAGAAAAATAGTTGTTGTAAGAACGATAGCGCTTTGGCGTATTTTGATGAATTGCATTTTTTCCTTATTCAGCGCTTGCTGCGCATTTCCTTCTGTTGTGTTTTGCTAGAGCGTCGAAAGTATTTGCGAAAGTTGTCTGGCTCCGTCAACGGCTTTGGCCTGAAAGTGATTGTTGAAAAAAACTAATGTTTTGTCGGTGTCCTGCGCAAGTTTCAAAATTGCGGGAACCCACTCCTGAAGTTCATTTTTACTGTACTGATAGTTGTATCGTTCATATGCGTGGTTGTGATTGTACCACTTGGTTTTGTTTCTGCCGTGAAAACGAACATATGCGATATTGGATGTGGCGATTTCTGCGCGCGGCATCAAACCGTCGAGCGCTGGTTCATCCACACAACAATAGCCAATCTGCAGTTTGCGCAGCCAGTCGGTAATCGCGGGAGCAGCCCAATCAACGTGCCTGAATTCGGCGACCAACGGAAGTGTGAACTGTTCAGTCAATCGCTTCAGATACTGACGGTTGGAACCATTCTGGTGGAAGGAATGCGGAAACTGAAGCAGCACAGCGCCTAGACAATCGGCTTCAGTCATGGGTGTCAGTGCATTATTGAATTGTTTGAAATCTGCAGTTGCCGGTGTTCTTTGATGCGTGAAGCATTGGTGTGCTTTGACGGCGAAGGTCATTTTCCCATCGGTCTGACGAACCATGGCCTCTATTTGCGTTGCCGTCGGCATTTTGTAGTAACTGAAATTGAGTTCAAGCGCATCGAAATGGTTGCTGTAATAAGAGAGGAATTGTTTGGACGGCAGCGTTTCCGGGTAGAAATAACCTTTCCAATCTGCGTAGGAGTATCCGCTGGTACCAATTTGAATCATGCAGTGTAATTACTATCGATAGACTAAATTTTCAATGGTCGCGGGGGAAAACATTCGACCCGATTCGAGGAGATTTCCGTAAATGAAAAGGGACGCAGAGGTGGGAAAAATAGAATCGGAAAATGATTTTTTTGCTTTGATTTTGTTTTCGAGGCGTACGTTTACTGTTGAAATTCGAGCTTATTGTTTTACAGTAACGTCGCCTTTTTAGGTTGCAAAACGGCCTGCAAGCAGGTGTCGAAAATGTGTAAACCCAATTCTGAAAGCAGAATAACAGACGATAAAGTCATTAATATGGAGGGAGCGTACCATGCCTCATACTCGTTCAACACTTTGTAATGCAAGAATCGGCTATCAGCCCAAATTACCCAGTTCATTGAAGAACGGCTTGACCGGTGTCGTGGTTGAAAAAGGTGAAGCCACCGAATCGGTTGCCGACCAGGAAAAAATCAAAGCCCTCTTTCCCAATACCTACGGCGCACCGGTGGTTAAATTCAAATCCGGAGCCGCGGAAGGTGTTCGTCCGCTTACAGTCGGTGCGGTGCTGTCCGGTGGGCAGGCCCCCGGCGGTCACAATGTGATTTCCGGAATTTATGACGGTGTGAAATCTGCCAGCAAGGAGAGCCGAGTGCTTGGATTTTTGAATGGTCCGGGCGGGTTGGTAGATGGTAAGTTCATGGAAATAGACGATGAACTGATGGACAAATACCGAAATTCCGGAGGATTTGATTTGATCGGCTCCGGGCGTACAAAATTGGAAGATGAAAGCCAATTCAAAGCCTGTATTGAGGTGGCGAATAAAAACAATCTGGATGCCATTGTTGTCATCGGTGGTGATGATTCAAATACAAACGCAGCGGTATTGGCAGAGTATTTTAAAACCAACAACGTGGCGTGTTCTGTGGTGGGTTGCCCTAAAACAATTGACGGGGATCTGAAAAACAAGCACATCGAAACACCGTTTGGGTTTGATACGGCGGCCAAAACCTATGCCTCGTTGATTGGGAATATTGCTCGTGATGCCAACAGCGCAAAAAAATATTGGCACTTTGTGAAATTGATGGGTCGCAGTGCTTCGCATATCGGTTTGGAAGTGGCGCTGCAGACGCAACCGAATGTATGCCTGATTTCAGAGGAAGTGGAAGCCAAGCAGATGACGCTGGGGCAAGTGGTTGCTGAAATCGCAGACGTGGTTGAGGCTCGTGCGGCGGAAGGTAAAAATTTCGGAGTTGCGCTTATCCCCGAGGGATTGGTTGAATTCATTCCGGAGATGAAGGCGCTGATTAAGGAGCTGAATGATGCGCTGGTAGGTTGCGAAGCCGAAGTGGAAGCCGCATCGAAGGTTGATGAGAAGGTTGCGATTATTTCCAAACATTTGAGCGAAGACAGTGCCGCGGTTTTAATGGAGCTCCCGGAAGGTATTCAGGCGCAGTTGCTGCTGGATAGGGACCCGCATGGGAACGTGCAGGTATCGCTGATTGAAACAGAAAAACTGTTGATTGAACTGGTGGGGAAAGAAGTAAAAAAACGTCCCGGATTTAAAGGAAAATTCAAAGCGTTGAATCACTTCTTCGGCTACGAAGGGCGTTGCGCGCATCCGTCCAATTTTGATTCGGACTATGCATATGCTCTCGGGTATTCCGCGGCCGTGCTGGCGCAGAATAAATTGACCGGATACATCTCATCGGTAAGCAATCTGAAAAGCGGCGTCGATAATTGGGAAGCCGGTGGTGTTCCCACGTCAATGCTGATGAACATTGAACGCCGGCACGGCGAGGATAAGCCTGTGATTCAAAAAGCGTTGGTTGATCTGGAAGGCCCTGCGTTTAAAAAGTTTGCTGAACATCGTGACGAATGGGCGAAAACCGAATCTTACCTGTACCCGGGTGCCATTCAGTATTTCGGTCCCCCCGAAGTTTGCGATGCCATTACCGAGACCCTTAAGCTTGGTGCATAATTTTTTTCTGAACGACTATTTCCCACACAGTTAAGACGGCTTCACACGCAATAGGCAGCATGAACAACTCGATTGGCAGCGTGACACATCGTTGGTCTATAAGCTGGTATTGAAATGATTTTATTTTAGAATCGTTGCGGTTTTGATGTAGTCGAGTTGGGGAAAGCTGGGTTTTAGATATTTATTTCCCTGGGTTTGAATCAGCATTTGTGAAGGGCCCTTTCCACTGGGGGCCCCCTCGCCGTATCCGCTGTACAGGCTAGATGCCACGTCAAGGTCGCGAACTTTTCCGAATGCGGCAAACCCCATTGTATCGAGCTGTTTGTTGTCTTTCAGATTGATGAATATTTGAGTGGTACGGGTGTTAGGGCCTCCCATGGCGAAAACGATGGTTCCTTTTTCGTTTCCCTGTTTTACCGGATCGTCCTGAATCGGGTTGTTGCGCCATTTTGTATTCGCTGCCGGGTCTCCGTGTATGCCTACCTGGGCGATGAAATTTTCAATCACCCGAAAAAAAGCAATGTCGGTAAAAAACCCTTCGTTTACCAGCTCCCAGAATCGTTGGGCGCCAAGAGGGGCCCATTCCTTGGTTACATCAATCACGATGTCGCCTTTTGTGGTTTCAAGTTTTACCGCGAACTGTTCCGGGCACTCCTTGGGGTATACCGCTTTGCCGGGCGCGTTTTCGGTCGTGGAGGTTGTTGATTTACCGGAATTGCCGTTGCATGCAAGAATCATCAATCCCAGTGCCAGTAATAATGTTTGAGTAAATTCGTGGTTCTTTTTCATGAATGTCGTTATTCCTAAAATATGTTTTATTGGCAAGCAGATAGGTAGTTGAAAACGTTAAAATCATCGTGGAAACCAGTAGTGCCCGGTTGCGAAAAGGAGTTGCGCCCCGTAATAGAGAGGAAGTCCAAATAGTCGGTTCAGGAAAGTCGATTCAATGAATCGATCTTTGGCAACGAATATATCCGAAATCATGAATAAAATTGCGGCGACCATCAGTTGCCACTGATGATTCGCAAAGGCGGCTCCTATAGACAATGCGACCATACAGCAGATGGTAATGATATAGGCAGCAACCGGTTTTTTCATGTTGTCGCCGACTTTCGGTAGAAGCCATTTGCCGATAGTGAATCCAATTGCAAATAGAGCGGGCGCCGCAATCAGGAGTGCAACGAGGTACGGCGTTTGAGCAATAAATGCAACGCAGTATGCGATATGGGCGAATAGAAATGATACAAGCCCCATCATGAAAAAAAGTTTTTTCTGCGAGATGAGAAAAACGTCGCCAACCAGACAGAGTAGCAATCCAATCAGAATGGTTGTACCGTTGGAGGCGAGAAAAATGTCGCTGAAGATGGCGGCAATAACGAAAGCGGCGGACGCAATCGTTTTGGTAATTCCAACATATGGACCGGGTTTGCCACGGTGGTGGCGATACTCAAAATAGATTTGCAACGCAACAAAAAAAGTGCAGAGCAATAGGGTGATTTTAAGCATACACAGACTCCGATTTCATCTCATAAATCGTTTTACAAGTGACATTTTCCATTCGGAAAACGGTGGGTAGCGCAATGTCATATTGGGAAAAAAAGGTGTGTGTACAATGGTTTTCATGTTGCTGAATGCTCGAAAACTTTCCGTTCCCCGATATCGACCGATACCGCTTTGACCAATTCCTCCCACCGGTAGATGGGGAGAACTGAAATGAACCAACGTGTCGTTAATGCATCCGCCGCCGAACGAACAACTTTCGAAAATGTGCTGTTGCGTTCGTTTGCTGCGAGTAAACAGATACAGCGCCAGAGATTTGGGAATCGAACGAATACAGGCCTGGGCTTCTTCAATCGTTCTATAGGACAACAGGGGCAGAATCGGTCCGAAAATTTCATCCTCCATCACTTTGTCGTCCATAGTTACTTCTGTCGCGATGGTCGGGGACATGTAGCGCTCCTCTGTTGAGAAGGTGCCCCCCAGTCGGATGGTTAGCCCCGAAAGCAACCTTTCAAGATGTCGCATATGTGCGGTATCAATAAGGCGCCCGTACGCAGCGCTCTCCCGTGGGTCGTCGCCGAACAGGTGGCGTACCGAGGCGATCAGTTTTTCTACAAGCGGTTCTTTCACGTCTTTGTGAACCAGAAGGTAGTCGGGGGCTACACAGGTTTGCCCGGCATTGTAAAATTTGCCCCATGCAATTCTTTGCGCAGTTATATCGAGGTCGGCGTCGGGTTCCACAATACATGGGTTTTTACCGCCGAGTTCCAGCGTTACCGGCACCATCCGTTTGGCGGCGGCGTCGTAAATGATTTGTCCGACACCTTTTGAGCCGGTGAAGAAAAATGAATCAAACGGTTCCTGCAACAGGCCGGCAGCTTCGGTTTTATCGGCGAGAATGGTGGTCACGTGTTCAGGCGGGAATGTATTGTCAATCAGTTCATATATCAGTTTGGAGGTATGCAAGGAACGTTCGCTCGGTTTTAGAACAGCGCAATTCCCCGCAGCGACAGCACCGATAAGAGGCGCCATTGTCAGTTGGAATGGATAGTTCCAGGGTGAAATAATTAAACATACGCCAAGCGGTTCGTAGATGATTCTGCTTTTTGAAGGCCAAAGATAGAGTGGGGTCGGTCGGCGTTGGGGAAGTGCGTATCGCTTGAGATGCTTTTGCGCATTACGGATTTCGCCGAGGACGATGCCAACCTCTGAAGTAAAGGCTTCAAATTGGTTTTTACCAAGATCCTGTCGTAATGCTTCCAATATCTTCGATTCGTTGTCTTGGATTACATGTTTCAGACGGTGCAGCGCGTTGTTTCGATAGGATAGGTCCCTGGGGGTTTGGGTCTGGAAAAAGTTACGCTGTTTCTCAACCATAGCAGCATAGGATTGCATTTCGTTTCTCCGTATTACGGTTATTTATGTAGAGATAGCGCCAAATACGCTGTCGAGCAAGCAAAGAAGGGCTTGGTAATATAGTTCAGGCTGACGTCGGGTTGGCGGTAGGCGGTGTTGACCGGTAACGTTGAAAGAATTTTTCTGCTGCGATGAATACCACAAATGAAACTGCCCAGCCTCCGACCACATCGATTGAGTAGTGCAGGTGACTAAGAAAAACGGTGGACACCACAATTACGTGGCCCACCAAAGCGACGATTCGCATGGATTTGTATTTCCAGGTGTAAAGCAGTAGTAAGAAAGTCGACGCGGTATGGCCGGAAAAAAAGAGATCCTTGGTTAAATACATATGTACTGCGTCGGTGGTGAGAGCGGAAAACGGATTGATGATTTGAATCCATCCCTGTACCAGTTCGGAGAACGACTTTCCCGCGTTGATGTCGCGCCCGTTCACCGGTCCGAGATTGGTCAGAAAAATGCAGAATCCGCGCAATAGACTTACGATGCCGCCGGCAAACAGAAATTCGACGAATCGGTTGCGGTTCCGCATCCAGAACCACGCAGCGATGGGAACGTAGCAAAACAGCCAGATATGATAATTGTATTTTGCGATAAGCGGAATAATAGGAACCATTGAGATAATACGATCATGCAGGGTGGGTGCGGGAATTCCTTCGCCGATAATGCTCATGAAAACCATAATGGAATGGCAGATATATCGCCATGCAAACGCCATTGGCACGCTGTCCCAGAGACCTCGTCTGGGATGGGTGAAAAGGTGTTCTTTCAGATTTTTCAGCATGCGTCACATCCTGTGAATTCAACGAATGTCGCTTATTACATTACGTATATTGGGAAGTCCAGTCATAAAGAAAAAGACGTGTGGCAATACAAATGTAAATTGAAAGCAGTTGTGTGCTTGTACTGTTATCGATTTTTGAGGTAATTTTAGAAGGTATGTATTTAAAGAAAGTAGCTTGCAGAACATTGCGCAGAAAGTACGGTGGGTATTCTCGCACTAGTTGCTTGGGGCGACGGGTTTCGATGGCGTTCTTTTTATTTTGCGTTGCGACCACAGCCTCTTGTAAAGATTTTGTATTTGAAGCTGTGAGCGAAATTCATGAACACGATACTGGGACGGAAACCGATGTCGATACCGAAACTGAATCCGAAGGGAATGAAATCCTTTGGCGGGATGTAATGCCGGGTATTGATGAGTGCGCACATTTGACACCGTTGTTTCCTTCTTTCGAAGAGGATGAAATCTTTATTGTCGGAGATGGTACGCCGGAGAGTTGTCTGGAAACGGAATTGCGGGAGGCTGTTCAGCAGGTAAATGACAACGGTCGCGGGCGAATTGAATTTCGTTGCGGTTCAGCGGTTCATCAGATTCTACTGACCGGTCCGTTGGTCATCGATGCCGGGGTGCAGCTGTCGATGGACGGCGGCATGAATATTGTTTTAGATGGTCGTGAAGTGTTTCGCATTATTGTCGCTCAGGAAGCGAGTGAACTTTTTTTTGAGCGAACCATTTTTATGGATGGCAAGGCAGATGGCGCGAATGGCGGTGGAGCTGTGTTCATTGACAATCAGGAGAATTCCGGTCGCGCGATTTTTTCAGAATGTGTCTTCAAGGGAAACCTTTCGGAACAAGGGTCTGGCGGCGCGATTTATGCGTATCGTCTTTCGCGATTGGAAATATTCCGTTGTGTGTTTCAATGGAATTTTTCGGCAACGGGGGGGGCGTTGTTTTATTTCGGAAGTGACCTCCAGGTTGCAAACAGTGATTTTTACGGGAACGAAGTATTTCAGGACGGTGGAGCTGTGGTATTCGTTGAAGATGAACTCGGTTCAGACACCGATTCAGAAGAAAAGGAATTTCCTTTCTGTGGAAATCGATTCAGTAATAATTTTTCGATTGGAGACGGCAGCGGGTTGAAAATTGTGCAGGGTATTGGTTCAACGAGTGTCATATCTTACAACGAGTTTTTGCAGAACAGCACATCTGAAGAGTTTACCCCTTCTGACGGCGCCGGCGTCGTGAACCTTCGGCACGGACGTTTGGAAATGACGAGTTCCTCATTTGTGAGAAACACGTCCACGAGCAGTGTGGGAGGGATTTATCTCAACACTGATGACGGGTTTGAAATAGTGAATTGTACGTTCTTTCTGAATACTTCTGAGGAAGGAGAAGGCGGCGCAATTTATCAACGGGATACCAATCCCGGGGTGGTGCGCAATTGCTCTTTCGTTCGCAATTCAGCGCGCGAAGGCGGTGCAATTTATAAAGAGGATGCATCGTCACTGGCGATTGATAATTCGATTTTTATCGACAACTTGAACGGCGACGATGAACCGGGCGCCTGTAATACTATTTTTTCAGGCGATCATAATTTTCAATGGGTGCATGGGTACGCCGACCTTGGCACATTGTGCACGCCGAATACCATCCACGAGAATGCGTTTCTGATGTCGCCCGCTTACAATGGCGGTTTTGTATTGACCTGTCGTTTAGACGCATTGTCTTCAGCGAGAGACGTCGGAGAGAATTGTCCCGCATTGGACGCACGTGGTGAAACGCGCAAAGTGCCGTGCGATGCGGGGGCCTACGAAGTTGTCGGGGAATAAACGAAGGGCAAAAAAAAGGCCTCCTACCCTAAAAAAGTCAGCCATGTCAAACAGGGATAGGAGGCTCCGTGAATACACCAATGCATTCACTTGCAAAGAAGTATTGCACTTAATAAAGAAAATTTCAAATTCTTTTGCTAAAAGAATTTTTTTTAAAGATGAGTTGAATGATTTGTTTCGCAGGGAAGGGAACAGCTATTCAATTACGTCCAACATTACTCTTTTGTTCAGCTTGGCAGCCGCAGCATTAACAATGGTTCTAATGGATTGAATATTGCGACCGCGTTTTCCGATAATGTTTCCAAGACAGTTGTTGGCAACCCGCAGTTCAATGACGGTTGATTTGTCGCCTTCCACCTCTTTCACAACTACCGATTCCGGTTCGTCAACTAGCGCCTTCGCGATCACTTCAACTAATTCTTTCAACTCCATGGTTCACCTCAGTCTCCGGCCGTGCCGGTTTGAAAAAAAATTCGAACATGAGTAGTCGGTTTGTCTACCGGTTCCATATTCACCCGGACATTCGTAAATTATATAGGAACAAAGATTTTTTTTTCAAGTAAGAGTTCCAAAAAGAGACCGACGCGATAGATGATACGCCGATTATCGCATAAGCATATTAACAATGTGTTCAGGTTGGGAGCCGACCTCGACCGAAACGTGAAAAATTTTAGCGCCCTCGCTCTGATAGTGGTCGATGAGCGGGGTGGTTCTGGTTTCGAATGTTTGGAGCTTCTTTTCTATCAATGCGAGGGCGTCATCGGTTCTTTCGGTACGGTCTCCTCCTGCATTTGTTTGAATGCGCGCCAATACGATTTGAGGAGTGCACTGCAGATGAACGACGGACTCAATGTCGAAGAAAGGCGACAGTTGCCTGGCCTGTTCCACGTGCCTTGGCAATCCGTTCAGCAGGATGCGCTCTGCCTGAGTGGTGGCGTTGAAGTGTTCAACAATGCGCTTCGCCAGATAAAACGTTTCGTTTTCGAGAAGCGCCCCGGTTTGCAGAATGTCGGCCAGCTTTGTAATGTCCGACGACGGCATGCCGCAGTTCCATTTTCCTGAAACGGTGTCTCTCAGCAATTGACCGAAATCAAAATGTGAAAATGTGCGGTTCCACAGGCCATGTTCTTCAATGAAATTGCCGAGCGGTGTTTTTCCGCTGCCGGTTGGTCCGATAAGTAAGACAGCCTTTTTTTTCATTCTATTTTCCTTTATTCGATAGCGTAAACAGGGTGATTTCCGATGTTGTACCAAGTCTCATGGGGGGACCCCAGTATCCGGTTCCCTGATTGATATACAGAACGGTTCGACGGTGTCCGGTGATTTTTCCCTTGTTGTATGGTTGCTGCAGTCTGACCAATAGATTGAACGGCCAGATTTGCCCGCCGTGGGTATGACCGCTCAGCACCAGTCCCACGTCCATTTTCGCCGCATCGAAAATAACCTTCGGCTGATGGCACAATAGGATTACTTCGCTGTCTGACGGACGATTCGCGAGCGCTTTTTGCAGGTCTGGGCCTTCCTTTTCGGGCGAACTCGATGCATGGTAGTCATTCACACCGGCCAATACAAAGTGTTCCGATTCGTTTTCAATGCGGACACTTCGGTTTTCGAGTACGTTGATATTCATTTTTTTCAGATGGGATATCCATTGATGCGCTTTGAAATAATATTCGTGATTTCCGGTGACAAAAAACACGCCGTGGGGTGCGTTCAGAAATTGGAGCGGTGCCACCTCTTCGCACAACGAATCCACATACCCGTCTATCAGGTCGCCGGTGATAACGATGAGATCGGGATTCAGTTCGTTGACCTGACGAACAATTTTTTCCAACCAGTCTTTTCCAATCGTTAGCCCAATGTGGATGTCAGATATTTGAGCAATGGTGAATCCGTTCATTGACGGGGGAAATTTGGCCAGCGGGATGGATTGACGAATGACGGTTGCATCTTTTTGCGTGTTCCAGAACGATACCCCTGTGAGTGCGCCGGAGACCCCGAGGGTTCCCATTGCGGCCATTCGTTTGAGCGTGGTTCTGCGGGAGAGATCAGTTGTCGAAGCAGGTGCGGTTGCGTTGGTGGTTGCGTTGGTGGATTGTTTTCTTTGCCGAAACCATCGAATCAGAAAGAAGATATCTACAATTATTAAAATCGATACGAGAAACAACGTGGTGCCGAGCCAGAGCATCGGGGTGAATGAGAACAATCGCGCAGTCGTCGGCGTCAGGGTGCGGGACAGGATCATCGATAGGGGAATCGATAGTGTGAGGAGGATAATAACAACGGTGGCAACACGTTTGGGCAGTGTTTTTAATTGGGTATCGTGAATCAGACGGCGCCAGATGTAGTATTGCAGTCCGCCGATGACCGAAGTGAATGCCAGCGCGAATAGAATAATAGGTATTGTATGGGACATGGTGAGATTCTCGCTTTGGTTGTGTCGCGTGTGATGAACACCGTGCGGTGAATTCAATGACGCGGTTATATCCGGTAAACGGCCGCCACCCAAAGATATTTCGGCAAATTGTTGTTTTCGTCCCCGGAGAGCGCGTTAGAAAAACGCATGGGTCTGTTAAGTGACGTCCTTGTATCGCCGTTATTTTATGTAGTGTATTTATAGACACTCGTTCATATCGAACACGATGAATCTGGAATACACCGTTATACCGTTTCTGCTGGAAACCGAATAAGGCGAATCATGGACTACAGCTACTTTGTTTTTTTACCGTTGTTCGGGGCGTTTGTTGCCTTGGTTGTGGGCGTGTATATTTGGGGATATTCCGCCGGACGGCTCGAAAACAGGGTGGCTGCTGTTCTCTCTTTCTCGGTTGCGTTCTGGGGGGTAACCGATGCCATGCGTCGGTTGCCGGGCGACCTTTCAGAAGCGGCGTCACGGGACGCATTACTTTTCTGGCTCAAAGCAGGAACCATGGGCTCTTGTTTGAGCATCGCATTATTGTTTCATTTTACCGCACTATATACCAATTGCGTTCGCTATCGCAGATGCGGTTGGCTGGTTGTGCTGATGTATGTCGCGGCGCTGGCGTTCGCGGTGCTTGAAAATTCCACCAACCTGATTTCCTCCGGTGTGACCCAAGTGTATTGGGGATTCGCACCGGTGGAAGGTGCGCTATATTACACACACATTTTGTTTATCGTTGCGGGAACGTTAGCCGCATTCGGTCTCGCGGGCGTTCACTACCGAAAAGCAGTTTCGGTGAAGGAAATGCGACAGGCAAAAAAATTGTTGTACGCCATCGGGATTCCGCTGGTCGGTTCTCTTATGACCGAAGTGGTTCCACAGTGGATTACTTGGCCGATGGTTCCTCTGACAACCACTTTTGTAACCGGCACTATTGTTGTGCTGGCTTTGTCCGTACTTCGATATAAACAGATTGCCCCGCTTTCGTTCGGTATTCGATCGCGTTTGAATGATTTGGTGAAAGGTAGTCCCACTATTATTTTTACACAAGAAGTGGTGGGAGAGAATGTGATCACCACGTTTGTGAGTGAGAATGTGAAACAGGTGTTGGATATTGTTCCTGAGGCGGCGGCCTCATCTTTTTTTTTAGAGCGATTTGTTGTTGCCGAAGATTTGAGTAATGTGAAAGCGGCGGAGCGAGAGGTGCTGAATGAGGGAACAAGTACGGTGGAGTATCGAGTTCAATCCCCGGAATCCGAGATGCGCTGGGTGCATCAGGAGCAAAACCGTTTTCAGCACCGGGATGGAACCGTGGAGATTGTCGGCTCCCTGTACGACATAACCGCGCGAAAGCACGATCAGGAGGCACTGGAGCTCTCCCGCGATTTCCTGGAAGCCAAGGTGAAGGAACGAACCGAAGAGTTGTCGCGAGCGGTTACACAGGCGCAGGGCGCCAACAAAGCGAAAAGTGAGTTTTTGGCCAATATGTCGCATGAGATTCGCACCCCCATGAATGGAATTATCGGTATGAACGAATTGCTGCTCGGGACCTTGTTGAACAGCGAGCAGCGAAAGTATGCCAAATCCGTGCACAAGAGTGCCATTGTGCTGTTGGAGTTGATTAATGACATTCTGGATTTCTCAAAGATTGAAGCCAAACAGCTGACTCTTGAATCGATTGAATTTGATTTGCACGCGCTGATTGACGAATTCGGCAAAAGCATGGCGGTGAAGGCTGCGAATAAAAAATTGGAGTTCGTTTGCGGGTTTGCGCCGGATGTTCCCGGTTATGTGGTCGGAGACCCGACGCGCCTGCGCCAGGTGTTGACGAATCTGCTCGGAAACGCCCTCAAGTTTACCGCAGAAGGTGCGGTGGGGGTCGATGTGTCTGTGGTGGATTCAAACGCTGAGACCAGCCGGTTGCGGTTCACGGTCACCGATACCGGCATCGGCATACCCCGGGAAATGCACAGCCGCCTGTTTGTCAGTTTCAGCCAGGCGGATGCCTCGACAACGCGGAGGTTCGGAGGGACGGGACTGGGACTGGCCATCTGCAAGCAGCTCACCACACTGATGAATGGTGAGATTTCGTTTGAGAGTGAGCAGGGAAAGGGGGCCACATTCGAAGTGCAGATTCCGTTCGGTGCATCGGCGCGTGTGAAAGAGTGCCGGTGCGATGTACTTGAGTCATTCGATACCATTATCTGCGATGCCAGCGAGAAACAGCGACAGATGGTTCAACGACATACGGACCGCTGGAATAAACCGTGCTTCGCTGCTTCGACGGTGGAGATGTGCGAACTGCTGGTTCAGCAGCGCAGGGCCGACGGTCATCGAATACTGGTGTTTATTTCGACCAATGCATGCGAGGGGGACGTAATCGGTTCGCTGCAGGCACGTTCGGAGGTTTTCTTTAAGGAAGATATACGGCTGGTGCTCGTCGGCAATGTGAATGAGAGTGGACTGAGTGAGCGCGCGCAGGCGGCCGGTTTCGTGGGGTATCTGACCAAACCGATATTGCCGGCGGATATTTTCAAGATGATGTGCATCATTTCTGAAAACTGCAACGCCGAAGATAATTCTTCGTTTCCCCCTGACGCAGCGGTAGCGCCGCTGTCGACCGGCAGAGTATTGCTCGCGGAAGACAACCGAACCAATCAGATGGTTGCCAGAGGCATGTTGAAGAAGCTGGGGTTTGAGGTGGTGGTCGCGAACGACGGTCTGGAAGCGCTGGCCGCACTGGAGACGGACACATATGATTTGGTGCTGATGGATTGTCAGATGCCGAATATGGACGGCTATGAAGCCGCACGAAAAATCAGAACAGACAATAACCCGGTCCCGATTGTGGCGATGACGGCGAACGCCATGGAGGGAGACCGGGAGAAATGCATCAGCGCGGGAATGGACGACTATCTGGCCAAGCCGGTATCTCTTTCCACATTGCGTCAGGTGATGGAGAAATGGTTGGGAACGGTTGACAAAAATTCTTGACATGGGGCGCAAGTAAGTACATAAAGACCCAACCTTTTTGGGGTATACCCCAGGTGTTCTTTTAAAAAGTATGCGCGGATGGCGGAACTGGTAGACGCGCTAGGTTGAGGGCCTAGTGAGGGAAACCTCATGGGGGTTCGAGTCCCCCTCCGCGCAATTCTTTCGAAAGGAGTCTGGAATGTCGGCCCAATGGTACGCAGCCAGTCTTCAATCTAATCGCGAACAGCAAGCCCAGAAGTATTTTGCCGGACAGGGAGTCATCCATTTTCTGCCCACTTACAGAACCCTTTCCAGTCGCAAAGATCGATCAAAGATATTGGTCCGGCCGTTGTTTCCGGGATATATTTTTGTTCAACTGATCATTCCCGGCCCGAAGAAAACAGACGTTCTCAAGTGCCCGGGCGTAAGCGGCATTGTGAGCTTTTCCGGGGTGGCCGCACCCATTGATGATTCGATTATTGAAAGTTTGAAGATACTGACCGGTGCCGATTCCGGCGAGGTGCAGCCCCATCCGCTGGTACGCGCGGGGCAGCGTGTTCTGGTGACCGAGGGGCCTTTCAAAGGTGCCAGCGGCATGTTGTTCGGTTCCTCGTCCCGAAAAAAACAGTTGGTGGTGGAGGTGGGTTTTTTAGGTCGAGCGGTGGCGGTGCCGATTTTGCCGGAACAGGCGATTCCGTTGTTATAGCTCCAGATATTCGGCGAGCAGCATCGGATCGGTTGTTTTGGGCAGCACTTTGTCGATGCCTGCAGGAGGGTCGCCGAACGCCGCATCGGTGCCTGTGAGAATAATCAGCTTTTGAATGGACGGGTATTCCTGCTTCCAGTGAATTGCGGTCTCCAGCCCTTTAGGTTGCCCCGGGCCCAACAGGTGATCACAAAGAACATGAGTCACTTCTTTGGTATCCAGAACGAGTTCTGCATCCACAATGGTTTGGGCGGTAACGATTTCACCGGCGCGCTTGCGCAGAATACGGCTGAGGGCGCGGCAGACAGAGCTTTCGTCGTCGATAATCAGGAGAGTGGCGTCGCTGGCTGTTGAATCGGTTGTCATTTTTTTCCATATTTCGATATTGCAGAATGTTACAAGAATGTTTTATTTCATTTTTTTTAAAAGTCCGCAATGGGTTCAGCAAGTATAGCGCATTATTTTCAAATGGTCTCTAGAATGCTTTTTTTGCTCCATTGGGGAATGACATAGCGTTTCAGCAGGGGAAATGTTTCGTTGATGTCGAGCTCTTCAAACAAATCGCAATACACATCAAATATTTCTTCAGAGAGCGGCGCCCAGCTTTTTTTCGGAATATCTATCAGCTGGCGCCAATGTTCCGGGGTGAGGTCTTCGAATTTCTCTCTGAGCATTTTTCCCATCAGTGATTCCAGCGGTTCATGAGACAGCTCGTAACTGTTGAAATACAGCATTTTCTTCCAATCGAGATGGACCGTTTCCACCGGCAGTTTTTCTTCTCCGTCGTAGAACAGGACGGGCGCCTGCCAATTGTTTTTCAGGGCGGCACACAAGATTTGGCAGACAACGCCGCGTCGGGCGGGATCCTTTTTGTTGACGGTGAAAATCAGCGGGCCGACTTCGGTTTCTTTTCCGGCAGCCAGAATGATGCACAGCAGTTCAAACGGAATCCAGGTGGCATCCACAATCGGAACGATCATATCCGAGATTTTGTCTCGCGTCATACACTGCACCAGTTGGGTGCAGGAGGTGTATGGGGTTCCCATGAATTGACAGATATTCCATATCGCCAGCTGGGACTCCCGGGCAACCGCTGGAACGCCGTGCAGGCTGTTGCAGGCCAATTGTTCGAGAAGCGCATCAGTGAGCGTCTCCTGATCGGTGACGCATGCTCGTTCGCCGTCGGTTTCCAGCAATGCGTCCAGTATTATTTTTAGTTCTTCGACAGTAGCGGTTGGTTTACAGTGCATGGTTAAAAATATACTCCCGAATTTGTCGCCAATTGACGGAAACCATCACGAAGGGTAGTTTATATACCACTTATGAAACAGTACTTACAAAATAAACGCCGCGCACTGATTTTTTTTGTGTGGACGAGCGGTCTGCTGTTGATGCCCGGTGTGCTGTGGGCCGGGGACCCTGCCGTTTCCTATCGCACGTTGAAAACCGAGCATTTCAATATCCATTACGATGTTCCGCTTGAAGCACTTGCCCGCGATGCTGCGAAAGCGGCTGAAAATGCCTATATTCTGGTTACATCGACGTTGGAATGGGACATCGAAGGAAAGGTGGAAATGCGCATCGTGGACTCCACCGACTACGCCAATGGGCTGGCGTCGCCGTATCGGTATCCGTACATCGAGTTGTATGCCACACCGCCGGATATTGATTCCCCCCTGCAGTACCATGACGATTGGTTGTTTTTTCTGATTGTGCACGAACTCACGCATGAAACGCACATCCAGATGCAGTATGGGGTGTCGCGGGTCTACAATACCATTTTCGGTGATTTGTACCTGCCCAACTCCATGCAGCCCACCTGGTTTATCGAAGGACTCGCGGTAATGCTCGAAACCCGGCACACCAACCGCGGGCGCATTCGCTCGCCGCACTATCAGATGGTGATGCGCACTCATGCCCTACAGGGTACGCTGCAGACGTTGGGAGAAGCATCCAATTCCACTTCGGCGTTTCCGCGAGGTGAGGCCGATTATGTTTACGGTGCGATGTTTCTGCATTTTCTGGAGCAGCGTATTGGTGACGAAGCAATTTTTACCATTTGCCATCGATATGCGGCTCAGCCGTTGCCGTACGGGTTGAATCGCATCTTCGAAGAAGTGTCGGGTATACCGCTGACACAACTTTATGAGGAGTGGCTCAGTGAAGTATCCGCGCAGGCCGCTGATGAGGCAGTGCGGATTCAGTCTGAGCCGCAAGGCATCACAGATTCGGTGCGATTGACCGCTTCGGGAGAAGCCAAAGGACATCCGATTCTGGCCGCCCATGATACCGAAATCATGATGCCCGTCAGCGACGGCGAATCCCGCGGACGGTTGGTGGTGTTGTCTGCCGAAGACGATACCCTCGGGCACGAAAAACGTCGTCTGGTTCGCATCGGCGCCGATGCTGATATTTCGATGACTGCATCAGGGGATGTGTATTACGCGTACCCGGCTCCCTACAAAGACAATTATCGGTTTCGCGATCTGTTTGTTCTGGAAGCGGGAAAAACAGTTCCACGCAGATTGACATTTGGAAAGCGGGTTAAAGAGGCGGCCGTTTCACGGCAGGGAGACAACGTAGCCCTGGTGACCAATCAACAGGGAAGAACTCGGCTGGAACTGGTGGACGGTACCGGCCGATTTCGTCGCGTGCTGCTGCCGGCGACGAAAGGAACACAGTATTACACGCCGACGTTTTCGCCGGATGGCCGTACCATTGCCGTGGTGATTCGAAAGGACGCGCGGGTTGATTTGGCGGTGGTCGATGTGGCGACCGCTGAATGGTTTTTCGTTACCGCAGATATCGGCCTGGAACGGTCGCCCCGGTTTTCGCCGGACGGCCGGTATCTGTTGTTCACTTCCGATGTGAGCGGAACGTTCAATGTGATGGCCAGGGAAATGTCTTCCGGGCAGCTGAAGCAGGTGACCAACGTGACCACGGGCGCGATGGCCCCCGCGTTGACCGCCGACAATCGTACCATTTATTTTCTTCAGTATTATTCAGAAGGATGGGATTTGCATCGGGCCCATGTGTCACTCGATGATTTGCCTGCCTTTTTACCGCCTTCGAAAACCGCGGTGGCTATTCCGGACCAGTTTTCGGTATCTGCGAAAAAAGAACCGTACAACCCGCTGCCCACGTTTCGGCCGCACGCATGGGAGCTCGGGTTCACGGGTCTGGGACTGGAGCGGGCGATTCATATCGCCACCTATTGGGAGGATGCATCTCTGCTGCACCAGATGTCGGTTGGGTTTGACTATGAATTCACTGCGCGGAATCCGTCAGTGAATGCCATGTATCTGTACAATGGACTGCTGCCGCAGTTTCAACTGCAGTTTGCCTATGCGCAGGCGGAGGTTCCCGACGGATATCTGGTGAACGGTGTGCCCGCTGCGTGGACCCGGGCCAGTTACACCGGCAGTGTGGGATTTTCCATTCCGATTTTGGGAGTGGACGACAATCACTATTTGTCGCTGGGGTACACCTTGAATGAATCCGGCCCGATGGAAACGCTTTCGGTGGAGGTCGACCCCAACGGTGATCTGCCCGAGATGCCTACCCAGTATTTCAGGACCGGGGTTCGGGTGAGCTGGAGTTATTCCGATTTGTTCAGCGGGCCGCTTTCCGTATCACCTGAAGACGGACGCTCTCTGTTTGCGGGCGTCACATTGTATCATCCCGCCCTTGGGGGGAACCGGGAACAGGTGTTGATGTCGTGGAGCTGGCGGGAGTATCGACGGGCGCCCTGGAAACACCATCACGTGTTTGCGTTGGGTTTGGGTGGAGAGGCGTATCTCTCGAATCCGAATCATCTCACCGGCATGGCTGCTGGTGGATACACCCCGCAACCGCTGTTGGACGCGGTGTTGAACGAAAGCTCGGTGGGATTGCCGCGAATTCGAGGCTACGAGGCAAATTCCATTCTGGGGGATCACTATCATTCCCTGCGGATGGAATATCGATTTCCCATCTGGCGTCCCGATGTCGCCTACCAAACATTCCCGGTATTCTTCAGGTATGTGTACGGCGCGGTGTTCAGCGACAATCTGCTGATGTCGTACGACCAGTTCGATATGGAGGATTATTACACTTCAGCTGGTGCGGAACTTGTGTGGGCGTTTATTCTGGGATATCATATGCCGGTGGTGCTGCGAACCGGTTTCGCCCGGGGCATGATGGAGCACGGCATCAACGAATTTATTCTGGTAATCGGGGGGTCGTATTAAAGAGATTTCAAGTTTGACGACCCGGTTGCCGACAGTGCGTTGGACAATGGTTTGTTGGGTAATGAGAAAGAACGATGATGAAAAAAAATATACTATTTCCGGTGATGTGCCTGCTGATTATTTTCGGATGTCTCACGATGTGGGGCTGCTGGGAACAGACTGAACACGAGTACGATTCGAACGACCTTCTCGATTCATCTTCAGGTACGGCTGAGAATGATTCTGAGACGGGTATCGACAATCATTCTACCGATTCCGGCGCGGCCCGTGACTCAGACTCTACCGTTGAAAAGCAGAATTCGATTCTGAGCGACGAATGGGCAGGTTTCGGCTCCGCCTGCGAAGAAGAATCGGAGTGCTCCGGGTATCCGTCCGAAAACAAGAGGTGTCTCTTTAACGTGATGGGGTTGGTGGATTCTCCGGGAGGTTACTGCACCGCCTGCTGTGACACGCCGGGGGAGAACGAGTGCGGCCCCAATGTGGATTGCGTGGGCGCGAACAATTCGTTTCTGATTTGTCTGGAGCGATGTGCGACTGATGCCGATTGCCGCACCGAAGACAATTATGAATGTCATGCCGGGCTGTATTACATGGATACCATTTTCCCCGGCAAATACTGCCTGCCGTCACCCGAGTACTCCGTTGTTCCAGAGGGGGAAGCACCACAGAACACCACCTGCCCATGGCCCTGGTGAGTGACAGGAGCTATCGTCAAATGAAACATGTCGCGATCACTGTGTTGTGTATTTGGGCGGTTGGGTGTGCCGAAGAGTCGAAACCGGCCTCTCTAAGCGAACTTTCCGAAGAGTTCTGTGATATTTATCAGCAGTGCTGGCCCGATGAATTCGATTCGGCATTTGCTGATTTTGCAGCTTGCGTTTCACTGCGGGAGAGTACCATCACAGAGCGAACAGACGGATTGGAGAGCGGCGGGCAGGAAGCGTGTGTGGATTTGTATTATGATTTTTTGGATTGTCAAAATCAGTTTTTACAAAACAGCGGTTGCAATGTAACCGAAGACAGCCTGTACGCCGCATGTGAGCGCACGCAAAACGCTTTGGCGACGTGTTTGGAAAGTGGGGGTCAGAAATGAGCGAGGTTGTGCTTGTGAAGCAAGGTGTCAGAAGAACGCTGAGGAGTGGCGGGATTGCGCTGGTGATGTTGATGATCGCCTGCAACCCTTCAGCGGCCCCGGCGCCCAAACAGGATGCGGTACCGAAGAAGGTCGAAGAAACAGAATCAAAACAGGCTGTTCTCAAACGCGACGCAGCAACGAGTCTGGGTGCGTTGGCAGAATACGTTGCAGAGGAACATCTAAGCGGCGAAGACAAAGCGGATTGGCTCAATTATGCGGCCCATGTTTTTGCCCTGTCAAAAGACCAGGAACGCGCCAAGTCGTTGTTCAAGCGGGCGCAATGGGCCCGTCACGACGATTACAATATTCCGCTGCCCGCGGAGGTCGGCTATGTAGAAGAGTCTCTGGCCGCGGTGGAGAAAATGAAGAATGCGGGCGACAAGAAAAGGGCGATGGCGCGCATTATCCCCGCCGCACTGGCATTTGGTAAGAAATCGCTGGTTGAATCGAAGTTCAATATGCTTTCTCCTGCGGAAAAACTGGACGCAATGATTTCGGCTTCAAAGCGTTGCTTTTCCCTTGGCAATATGGCGTGTGCGAAGCAGTATTTTGAAGAAGCGGCCACTGTCGGTAAATCGGTACTGACTCAATCCGCTAGCAATACCAGGCAAAAGGAACTTGCCATGATAGCCATTGATGTTGGTGCGATGGACGCGCACCCCTGGCTGTTCGACAATCTTCATCCGCTTTCGGTAGTGGAGGTAATTGAACACGCGGTTGTAAAGGAACAGGTTTCTTTTGGGGAAAACCTTCTGAAGAAGTTGAAAAGAAATAATTATGAAACCGTGGCGGCACTGACATTGCTAGCCGGGAAGTATCATGAATCGGGAGACCTGAAAAAATTCGATTCCGCCTACGGCCAAGCGGCGAAAAAGGTGTCGGCCATTCGTGAGAAATGTCGCTTTGCGGACGCAGTGGGTATGCTGGCAGGGCTGGACCGACTGAAGGGGGCCGACCAACAGAAGGAGGCGCGAATCGCTGAGATTCTTCAGATTATTCAACAGGGCGTTCATTTTGGAAGTGGGTTTGATTGTCATGCCGCCGAAGAGCCGTTTCGACGTCTCGCCCACGGTGGTATTTGCGATGTACAGGTAGCCAATGCCAACCTGTTACCCGATTGGAAAAGTGAGTCGGCATTGATGGCCGGCGCAGGAGCAGCATGTATTCAGAATGGTGATTTGAAAAATGGTGCCGCCATTTTCGAAAAAGCCGATGAACTTGAAAAAACGAAAAACGGCGGAGTTTACAGCAGCGATGTTTTTCGAGCGTGGCTGAACCTTGGGGAATTTGAAAAAGCAAGGCAATACCTGACGGTCAATCATATTGATCCCCTCCATAAAGATGTGATGTTTGTCATTTCAGGCTTTGTGCATCGTTTCATTCGTCAAGACGGTTTCGCCCCCCAGAGCGAAAAAACGAAAGCATTGACATCAATGCTCTATTCATTCTTTGCAAAAAGCAACGACTGACTCTTTGGGGGCTGTCCACGCCTGGGGTCCACGCCTGGGGTCCACGCCTGGGGTCAGGTCATGACAGTTGACACTTGACTTCAGATCTGCTCCTATCCACGCCTGGGGTCAGGTCATGACAGTTGACACTTGACTTCAGATCTGCTCCTAAACGTAACCACACGCCTGCGCGTCTTCCCGAGTACGCTATCGTATTGCAAATATGCGAGTGTTCGGGCATTATTTCACAATGAGAAACGCTATGGAAATTTGTTCTTCCTGTGGGTCAATCGCGCCCACGAGCAACGATTCGTGCTCGCGTTGTTATTCGCCATTCGAGAACAATAGAGTACAAGTTGTACCGCCGGCTGAAGATGTTCAGATGGTACGCCTGTTCGGCGGGTTCACATGTCGAAGTTGCGGTTCGCAGGTGGCATTGAATCATATGACACTGAGCGGTTATTTGTGCGGGAACTGCGGCATTCAGCAGCAGTTTGATTGGGAGTTGTGGCAACAGATTGTGGAACACGCCCACAATACGGCGGATATCACCGGTTTCGGCCAACCGGAATTTGCAGACGAATCCTTTTGGCGGGCATTTGAAGAAAAACAGGATGAAGACATTGCCCGCATGTTTCGTTCCATCGGCAGAGATAAATCCACGTTGACCAAAGGAAACAGCTATTTCGGTGGGGTGGCGTTTGAAATCGATGTGACCCCGGGGAATCCGCTTTGCACGGTGTGCAGCGCACCGCTTCAGCCACGACTACATGAGAATGGATTATTGTTGCAGTGTGAAACGTGCGAAATTGAACACGTGTACCGCAAGCCGTCCGATGTGCCTTACAATGGTTTGGTGGCGGCCGCTGCGGTGGAGCATCGGGACGGCGCACGCGAGGTAACGGTGGAGACCGTTTCATCAGGTGCTGCGGCGGTGATTCGTTGCCCTGAATGCAGTGGAAATCTCGATGTAAATACTCTGGGTGAAGTGGTGAGTTGTCCGTTTTGCAGCGCATCGGTGGTGGTGCCTTCGCGATTGATGCAGCAGGTGAATGGCAAGGCCGTGCCGAAGCGGGCATGGTGGGTGGCGTTCACCGGCAAGTCGCCCTGGCGTATTGAAGTAGAAGACGAACTGGGCAGACAGACGCTCCGCCGGTCACGAGAACGCGCCGAAATGGAACGCCGCCGTCGGCAAGAGGCCGACAAAGCCATTCGCGATGCCGAAAAACAAAGGCGGCTGTTTCGAATCATTATGATCATCCTGGCCCTTCTGACCGCCGCCGTCATTGTCGCAATTTTTTTAGTTTGAATTTACTATTTTCAAGCGAGACCCACGGAGGGGGGCAGCCTTGATAGTTGACATTTTATTGGGATATTTTTCAATCCATTGTTCAATCCAATCTCGGAATTTTAACAGACGGACTCTTTCGGGTTCGCTCCAGTCGTTTGGCCACTTGATACTTCGACATCTCTTAGGCGCTTTCATTCGACATTATGTTTATTCAGCGGGTGTTTCGGGAGAGAGAAATTTGTATGCGAGGCCCGCCAACAGCGCGCCCGCGATGGGCGCGACCCAAAACAGCCATAATTGGGACAGGGCCCAATCACCCACGAAAATGGCCTGACTGGTGCTTCTTGCGGGGTTCACAGATGTGTTGGTGACCGGAATACTGATCAGGTGAATAAGCGCGAGTCCCAGCCCAATGGCCAATCCGGCAAACCCGGCCGGCGCCTTTGAATGGGTTGCTCCCAATATGATGATTAAAAACATGAACGTCATCACCACTTCGGTGACCAGCGCGGCGACCATTCCGTACCCCCCTGGTGAATGCTCACCAAAGCCGTTTGCGGCAAATCCGCCAATCTCGAATCCACTTTTGCCCGAAGCGATCAGATACAAGATTGCAGCGCCGGCGATGCCGCCGAGTACCTGCGAGACAATGTAAGGCAGTAGTTCCTTTTTGTCGAAGCGTCCACCGGCCCAGAGCCCCACTGACACGGCAGGGTTCAGGTGGCAACCGGAAATGTGTCCCACTGCATACGCCATGGTGACCACCGTCAGACCGAATGCAATAGAAACTCCCACGAAACCGATTCCCAGTTCAGGGTAGGCGGCGGCCAACACCGCACTGCCGCAACCACCGAGAACCAGCCACATTGTTCCAATAAATTCAGCCATCCATTTTTTCATGATTTCGTCCTTCCTGATAGATTGTGCTGCAATAGAAAAATAGTGGCCTGTATTTTTAAATATGCAAGGATATTGTGCACAGAAGCAATTCTCTATGCCGCCTGTTCGATGGTTGCACGGTGGTTGCAGATAGGGTGCGGTAATCGATTTTTCCGGAACCGAGGGTGGGGAGTTCGGGCAGGTGAATTACGCTGTGAATACGATGAAGAGAAGATAGCCCGGCTTCTCGAATGGCCTCGTTGGCTTCTTTTACCGTGACAGGTACGGTTGCGAACAACACCAGTTCATTGGTCTCACTGCGGCCCGGATTCACCGCAACGACGGCGTCGGGTTGCTTTCGGGCGGTGTACGCAAGCAAGGCAGCTTCCATCGCCGGAAGGGAAATCATTTCTCCCGCCACTTTGATGAATCGTTTTTTTCGACCTTTGAAAATAAGCGTATTGTCATTTTGCAACGCGACCATATCTCCGGTGTTGTACCAGCGCTGTCCTTCAAATTCGACAAACGGGGACGGTGCATCGGAGTTCAGGTATCCGTGAAATACATTGGGTCCGCGAACCAGCAGATTGCCGTCTTCGCCGGGGGACACGCGCTTAGTCATTGCGTCGTTCACGATTGCGGATTCCATACTGGGAAGCACGCGACCGATGGTTTTCGGCACCGGGTGCTCCACCGGGTTCATGCTGATTACCGGAGCGCATTCGGTAATGCCGTATCCTTCACAAAGCACTCCGTTCGAACAGCGTTTCGCAAACTGCTTGTATACATGAGTCGGACATGCTTCCGCTCCCACAAAGGTAAGCCGAAGACTCTGCAGCGAATGGGGCTGCTTCAGCATGCCGTTTAGAAACGTCGGCGTGGAGAGCAACACGGTGAGTTGGTGTTCAGCCACCAGCGTTGCCAGCGTATCGCTTTCGGTGGGATTGGGCGCGTACACCGTGGAAAGCCCAATGCATAGCGGCAGCACAACTGTACCTGTGAGCCCGAACGAGTGGAAGGGTGGTAGAATACCCAACAAACTGTCATTGCTGTGTAGTTGCAGACTGTCTGAGAGATCCCGCAGATTGGAAAGAATGTTGTGGTGGGTCAGGGGAACCGCCTTGGGGACTGTTTCAGAGCCGCTGGTGAATAGTATCGCGGCAACGGATTGAATGTCGGAATATCCAAGCAATCCTGGCATTACGTGTGCGAAAAACAGGGCTCGAAGCTTTTGCCGAAAGCCGATACGACGACTGAGGGACTCCAGTGCAACGAATTCTGCCCCAACATCGTCCAGTGCCGGTCCGCGTTCCCGAAGTTTCTGCTGAAAGACTGCGGAGGTTAAAATGACTTGTACACCAGTGGTTTTAACCCCATGGGCAACCGCGGCTCGACCGGTGGTAAAGTTGAACAGCACCGGTGTTTTTCCGGCAAACACGACGGCCATGTAGGCGATGGCCGCAGCCGTCGATGCAGGAAGAACGATACCCACGCGCTCCCCCGGTATCTGTTGAATCAACGGTTTCAGTGCGAAAACGGCGGTGAGCAGTTGACGATACGTAACTGATCCTCTCAGCGCATCAGCGACAATCACTTGGTTCGGGTTCTGCCTGGCCTTTCGAAGCACAACCGCTGCGATGGTCTCGCCGTCGGGAAGCCGTAGCGGGGCTTTCGTAGAAGCTGACGGGGAACGCGACAGATGAATTTGTGTTTCTGTTGTCACCGCGGGTTGGGTGTTATCGCATGCGGCCTTGAATACGTCACCCACGGTTTCGAGGCGTTCTACGTTTACCGACGGTACGTGAAACTGGTTTTCAATCCACAGGGCAAGTTCCATTTTCTGTAAAGAATCCATCCCCAAATCAAGCGCCAGGGATTGTGCGTCCTCAATGTCGGTGCATTGTGTCATTTGTGTGAGCTGCCGTTGAATGCCAAGCTGTGTTTTTTTTGAAATGGTCACCTCGGGGCGAGACGCGTCGGTGTTGCTCCCATTGTGCAGTTGGGTGGTTTTTCCAAATACATGGTACGGTACATGGACGGGTGCATGTTGCGTTTGATTGTAGTAGTGCTCCATGAAGCGGTTCATGTCACTGCGGGTACCGGATTTCGGAAATCCGAAGGCGGGTGAAAAATCGATGGTGACCGACCGTTTCGGCAAGAAGAAAAAGAACGCACCCATCAATGCGAGCATCGCGCGGGGAATAATTTTTCGCAGTTTGGGTTCGGCCCCGGTGGCCCATGAAAATAAGCTGCCCCACAATCCGGTGGTGCGCAGCAGAACGACGGTTGCGTCGGGCACTTCGCGCAGAATGGTTTCCACCGCGGAGTTGGCGCCCAGATATTCGGCGTCGGCGCGATAGATTCGTCCAGCCGGATACAGCAGAATATTGTCGCCGTTTTGTAACGCCGCAGCGGTTCGTTCAATGGCTGCAATGGCGCGTTGCCGGGCTGTTTTTCCCGCTTTTTGCACATCGGGAATGAGTACGGGGCGCACCAGGCGAAAAAGGTATTTCAGGCCGGGACGATTCATTTGGGTTTCATCGGCGAGGGGGCGGGGATGATACCGTTTGTATAGTTTCGACATGACAATAAGCGGGTCGATTAGGGCCGGGTGATTGGCCAGAAACAGAATACCGCTGTTTCCGGTTGCGCGAAGCTGCGCGGGTGCGTTTACGGTTATTCGATAGCGCAACGACAACAGCCATTGCAAGAGGGTAATCAAGATTGTGTTACGCATGAGATGCCTCCTTATTGGGTTGTGTCAGCGAAAACAGAATGGCGACCATCAGGGAAAAGCCGCCCATACCGGCCAAAATTTTCGCGGCTGAAAAAGTGGGGTGCAGCCTGCCGAACATCTCTCCGGCAACGAAGATGCCGCAGAAATCGAGAAAGTTATTCATGCCGATAACCTTTCCTTTTTCGCCGCCACGCGGGCTGACCTGAATATACGTGAGCAGCGGAATTAAGAACGCGCCGCCAAGGGCGCCGGTGAGCAGCAGTGCGAGCGCCAAATCGACTTTTGTAGTAAACAGGACGGTGGTTTCCGCGCGGGATGCGACCAGAAGCATACACCCGAACAGAATGACCACGGGGGGGAACAGCTGCTCATGAGAATATCTTTTACTGAGTTGTACGGAAAGCAAACTTCCGGCGGCCACACCGATGGCGAGTACGCCGGTGAGGGCGCTTGTGAAACTGGTTGAAAAGGCAAGGTCGGTCAGGCATAGCTCGTGTATGGCAGCGAGAATCAAAGTCGATGAAAAATAAAAGAAGGTGCTGCCGAACAGCGCGCGACGCAATCGGGGCGATTGTTTTAATGCAATGCTGTCCCGCACCGACTGAATCGGCCCCAGCCACGGAAATGGTGGGCGTTGCTGCTTCGTCGGCGGGGTGTGCAGCCGGTGGGAAAAAACGACTCCCGTTACGGCCACTGCAATAATCACGGCGGAAAGCAGCAGCCTGGGGAAAATCCGCGAGGCGTCGGGAATTCGAATATCGAGAATCAGACCGGCGGTGACGATACCCAGAATAATCGCGATGGTGGTGACTGTTTTCAGCAGTGCGTTCACTTTGGGAACCTGTCTACTCGGGAACACTTCCGGGATAGCGCCGTTCAATGCAGGGCCGAACAAGGTAGATTGCAGAGCCATCAGAAAGACCATCGCCACAATCAAAGAAAAGTTCATGAATATCAGACCCACCGCACCGAGTAACATGGCAAAGAGCTCCAGGTACTTGGAGGCGATAACCACATTTCGTTTGCGGAATCTGTCGGCAAAGTACCCCGCATACGCCGAAAACAGAATGAATGGAATGCTGAAGGTTTTAATAATCGGGCTCTGCAGTTCACTGAGGCCCGCGGCAAAAGCCAGCAGAATGGCGGCTTCTTTGAAAAAATTGTCATTGAATACCCCCAGCAGATAGGTGGCGCCCATGGGCCGAAATGCATGATTGGGGTGTGTCGCGCCTTGCGTCATTTGAGTACTCCTTGGTTGAGCGTTCGCCCAAAGGCGAATATGTTGACGGGTATTGCAGCCGATGCGCCAAAGCGGGAAACCGGTGCCATACCGGTAGTAAAAAGGAGTTTGTGGTAAGGCAACGTATCGAAATTGCGCGATTATTCGCTTCGCGGGGGAAATAACAGGCGTTGCGCGACGGATAAATGAACAAATGCGAGCGACCAATTTTCTGTTCAATTTGTGAACAGTGTAGTACATATTTTGTACATTTGTTCGTTTGCACAAGGAGATGCGATGGGTGTTTTTACAACGCGAGAAAAAACAGTGGCCAGGTATATCGGCGAACTGGGGTTTACCAATCCGTTTTTAGAGGAGCGGATTGTGCTGGAGCGAAAAGTGCTCGGGAAACGGTTTGTGCCGCTGCAGCGGTTTTGGAACGCGACCCGCAGTGAAGATGAAAACCCCAATGTGGTAAAAATAACGCATTACGCCCATGATCTGCTTCATGCGGCGCGAACCCGCATCAGCGACGGTGCGTCGTTTGCCGACGACGATGAAAAATCGGTGTATCGCGCGCTTGGATTGTTCGCGCTGTACTACGTGTGTGAGGATTCCTTCTATCGGTATATGCGCGATGGAAAACGAACCCATCTGGCATTTGATGCCTTTGAGGAGCGGGTGTCCTTTTATTTTTCGCTGGGCGCGCAATCGGTTGATGATGTGGACGCGGCGCACCTGTTCGCGCTGTTTTTTGTGATCCGGCGTGCGTTTCATTTTACCTTTCGCTATATTTTCGGTGCATCCCGGGCAGTGGCCAGATTGCGGGCATCGGTGTGGGAGTCGATTTTTACCTCCAGCATGGAGCGGTATCACCGGTCGCTGTACCAGCGCATGGATCGAATTTCAACGCTGGTGCTCGGAAAAACGGGAACCGGAAAAGACCTGGTGGCACGGGCCATCGGATACTCCCGGTATATTCCGTATCAGCGGGAGACCGGGGATTTTGCCGCATCATTCACCGAACATTATCTGCCGTTAAACCTGACGGCGTTGTCTCCCACGTTGATTGAATCGGAGCTGTTCGGGTACGTTCGCGGTGCATTCACCGGCGCGCAGAAAGATTCAGCGGGGTACCTCGACAGGGGCGGGCCGTATTGCACCATGTTTCTCGACGAAGTGGGTGACATTTCAAAAGATATTCAGGTGAAACTGCTTCGGGTGCTGCAGTCGGGCGAGTATACCCGGGTGGGGCATCGTCAGGCGCGAACGTTTGAGGGAAAAATCGTGGCAGCGACAAATCTGGATTTGCCGGCGCTGATTTCTGAAAATCGATTTCGGGAGGATTTGTATTTTCGACTGTGTTCCGACGTGATTGTAACGCCCACATTATTTGAGCAGGTTGCGGACGAGCCGGAAGAACTGGTGACGATTGTACGACAGCTGGCCTGTCAGATTGCGGGAGACGACGAATGTGACGGGGTCACTGAACAGACCATGGCGTTTATCCTGGAACAGATGCCCAAGGCGTATGCCTGGCCCGGAAACATTCGCGAACTGGAGCAATGTGTGTGCAACGTGATGGTGCGCGGTCGCTATGAACCGATGTGCGAACCGGCTGACGCAACATTGCAGACGACCGACCCGGTAACCAATGCGGTATCCGCCGGTACGATGACCGCCGAAGAGTTGCTGCGCCTCTACTGCACCGTTGTCTACGCCCAAACCGGGAGCTATGTGGAAACCGCGAAACGCCTGGATATAGATCGTCGCACGGTTCGTGCCCGAATTGACGATGAACTGCTCGCTACGTTGAAAACTGAATGTCCCGAAACGTAACTTTTTTATCGATTTCACACGTTGTTGCGGAATGATTGTCGGGGATATTCGTTAATAACGAAGAGAAGGAAAAGGAATATGGTGCCCAATCGCATACGGTATTTAATATGGGTGATGATAACCGGCGGTCTGCTGTGGATGGGGGGGTGTGCGCAACGTGGGGAATCTGAAATCCTCGCGGCTGAAAAAAAACATTCAGAGAAAACAAAAGCAACCCCGTACACGGGAATGTTATCCGGTTACAATTTGAATTCCCCAACCAGAGCGTTCGAACTTCCGGCGGAACTGCGCGAGGCATCAGAAGTGACCGATGTGTCGCTGTCTACCGTGGCGATGGTTCAGGATGAAGTGGGTACTATTTTTCGCTTCGATTTGCAGTCGGGAAAAGTGGTGCAGGAAGTGTCATTCGGACCTCCCGGTGACTATGAGGGGATGGCCCGGATAGGAACAACCATGTATGTGCTGAAGAGTAACGGCACATTGTACGAGGTGAAAAACTGGACCGAGGAATCACCGCAGGTGGTTAAACACAAACTGCAGGTACCCGCAAAAGACAACGAAGGGCTATGCTATGATCCGGTTACGCAGCATCTGCTGGTATCGCCAAAGAGTCGGTGGAAATCGGGCAAGAAAAAGCAACGTCCGGTGTTTTCGGTATCAAAGGACAACCGGACCATGTCTGAAGAACCGGTGTTTGTGCTGAACATCGGTGACCTTCTGTCTTTCGCGAAGGACCATTCCCTTGCGTTTCCGACAAAGAAAAAGAAGCATAAGAACAAGGTAAAGCCGGATTTACATTTCATGCCTGCGTCGCTGGCGGTTCATCCGGTGACTCACGACATCTACATGATTTCAGCAGTGGACAATGTGTTGATTTCGTTCAATCGCAAAGGGCAGGTTGCCGGATTTCAGATGCTGGACCGCAAACGATTTCCGCAACCGGAGGGGCTGGCGTTTCTGTCAGACGGCACACTCGTCATCGCCAGTGAGGCAGGCAAGCGAAAACCGATGCTGTACACCTTCGCATGGTTCAT
>JAFGXQ010000106.1 GCA_016936575.1 Deltaproteobacteria bacterium | reverse complement strand
TCGCTGTCCGTATCCGTATCGGTATCTACGTCGGTGTCACTGTCGGTATCGGCATCGGTATCACTATCCGTGTCTGCATCGGTATCGCTGTCGCTATCGCTATCGCTATCACCATCCGCATCAGCATCCGTATCGGAATCCGCATCAATGTTTTCAATTGCGTCCGGTGCATCGTGGTGACAACGGATACACAAAACAGACAACAACAACATAAATATAAAATAGATTCGCCTCATTTACTCCTCCATGTGCACCAGCAGCACACAACAGCAAAATCGTACTCACACTCGTTGGCCCTCGATCTTATATGCCCGGCAAAAAAAATTCACTTATTTAAATCTGTTTTTCTACTCAGCACCGTGTGAATCCGCATTTGTTCCCTATCCAAATGTGACTACGGCTGAAACAAAGCACTGCAAATTTGGGTTTAGTCTCTATCCGCGTTCGGTGATCAGACTTAAAATTCTGGCGGGAACCCGCTGGCGACAGATGAGGTCAATGAATTCCGGTTCCTGGGTCAAATGCGATATCGCGGCAAGACTCTCCAGGTGTTCGGTGGCTTTTCCGGTGGGCGACAATAACAAGAATACCAGTTTTACCGGCAGCTCGTCCGGCGCTGCCATATCACTGACGCCGTCGGGCACCACACCGAGGTAGCAGACCGAGCGGTCAACGCCGTCCCAGTACGCATGAGGGATAGCCACCGCACCACCCACCGCGACCGGCATCGTTTGAGTGCGGTCGAAAATACCTGCGACGACTTCTTCCTGCGGCAGACTCGGGAACTGCCGATGCGCGCTGACCGCCAATCTTTTCACGGCAACCTCAAATGGAACCGCGCCCTCGTCCATCACTTCCACATGCGACAGTATTCTGGACAATCCCAGTTCGCGCTGACGAAGCACTATGGCCATATTTCCCGCCGGCTCCCCGGGGTTCATGGGATCATGTATAATTGTTGCGCGTCCTTCATTAATCCAGAACAGGGGCAATTGTTCCTTGCCGAACCGACCACGTTCCAGGTTCGAGCCGATTTCCACCAGTTCGATAGATTGATGACCTGCCTGAATTCCGGCAGACACAATGGCCGAGGTGACGGTGGTGGCCCACACCGACTCGCACTGTTTGGGAACATTCTCCAGCTTGATGTGCTTACTTTTTTCATTTTCAAACGTCGCCCAACGGTAGTAGGCAGTTGCGTTCACATGAAAGCCCCAGTTGAAAGCAGTCCAAACATTGGAGAGCATCGTAATATCAGCAAAGAATACCGCGTGCACGTCGTTGAATCGTGGCTCATCCGGATCAATAAAATTGGTATTTCCCGCCACGCCGTCGACTTCCACTGTTTTCACGCCTCCTTTTCGCAAGGCGGAGCCCAGCGCTTTAATCAGCGGTGAGTCTCCAAGCAAAACCCAGGTTCGCCGGTCTTTGCGCTGCACACCCAACAGCTTTGCCAACCAAGGCGCGCTTAACCCCTGCACCGTTACCGTAGCAATCACCGCCGCGTAGGTAACCGTTTCTATCAGTTCTGCATGCTTGTACCCCAGCTCTGACAGCCGCAACGAAAACAACGATGCCATCGATGCGGCCACAATTCCGCGCGGCGCAATCCAACTTAAAAATGTTTTCTCTCGCCAGTCAAACTTCTGCCCCCACGTGGATATCCACACCACCAGCGGACGCAACACGAACACGATGACTACCAGCAGCAAAAGCAGACGCACGTCATTAAACCGATCGAGTTCAAGTTTCGCCGACAGCAGTACGAAAATGGTTCCGATACCCACTTCGGTAAGCTGCAGTTTGAAACGCTTCAATTGTTTTAACCGAGGAGGTTTGCGCAACGCCACCACCAGTCCCGATATCACTACCGCCAGAATTCCCGATTCAGGCAAAATCGCATGGGCCACGCCAAAGGTGAACAGGGCGCCCGCCAGCACAAAAATATTCACGTGTTCTTCTTCCACCCATTCCCTGCGTAGTGAAAGCGCAATGAGCAGTCCGGTGGCGGTTCCCATGGCAAACCCAATCAGCATGCGCATTCCGAAATTGCCGAGCGCATTCATCAGCGGCAACTCGCCTCGGTTGGTAATCCACTCGTAGCACAACACCGCCACAAACACCCCCACGACATCAATGAGCACCCCTTCCCAATACAGCACATGATGCAGGCGCTCTTTTACCTTAAGACGACGAAGGATCGGCAACACCACCGTAGGACCGGTTACAATCACCATGCTCGCAACCATCAACGCCATCACGGGGTCGGTGTGATACAGAAAATACACTGTCGCACTTACACCGAACCAGGTAATGAGCGGACCAATCGTAAGCATTCGACGAATTACGGCGGAAGACTTGCGATAGCCTTCGAAATCAAGTGTGAGCCCACCTTCAAACAAAATTACCGAAATCGTCAGTGCGGCGATGGTCTCCAGCCCGTTCCCCAGCGATTCGGGATGAACCAATGCCAACACTTCCGGGCCCAGCAAGATGCCGCCGCCGAGCAAAAGCACAATAGCGGGAATCATGAATTTTTTGGCCGCCACCACCAACACCACGCCCATGGCCGCAGAAAGAGAAAGTGTCAATACCGTGTCGTGCATATGTTCATTTGTCCTTGTTCAGAAACCCCAATTCATAACTGCTACAACGTATATACGCCCATTCACCCTAAAAACACAAAAATGCCCCGAAAATCCGCCTTTCCCCGTTACTGCTTCTCGAAGGTGAACATATCCGCAATCTTGGCGGGTATGAACCGCCCAAATCCCAAAGTGCGCCGTACAACAATAGTGGAGCATTTACTCCGCTCTATCACCATGGACGAAAACGACCCGATGAGTGAGTCGCTCTCCATATTCTGCAACGGAGCGGAACCGATGAGAAGCAAATCCAGTTCTTTACTTTTGGAAACAATCGCATCCAACGGATAATCGGTTTGCTGAAGTTCGGTTGTATATGTTGCCAAACCGGTGTGATGCCAGATGGCTTCCCGCTGCAGCACCTTCGAATGACGCAATTCCTGGGCTGAAAAATGTTCGGGAAGAATTGTAAAGTAAGTCACGTTTCCCCCGCTCTCCTCTGCCAGCATGGTGGCTATTTTCACCATAATCGCCAGATTGTCCCGGCCACCGAGTGCAACACCGATGCGCATAAACGGTCTCGTTTCTCTCAAATGAAGAAAAACAAAATCTGTTTTTGATTTTGTGACCACATCCACCAGAAACCGACTCGGCGTACTCTCGGCACTCGCAGTCCAGCCCATCACTATCAGACTGCAGTTTTCCTCCAACGCCACATGGCGAATGCCCTGGGACGGATTGTTGGTAGCCCGCAACAACGGGCGAATACCGATATCACAGCTTTCTGCCAACCGCATCATGCGCTCCACCGCGTCGATTTCAGGTTGTTCCAGCTCCTGGTTGCGAAGCTGCATTCGCGGATTCGTACCTTCTGCGGTTTTGGCAATGCGCAACGCAATCAGCTCCCCTCGATGGGGTGGAAGCAGGGTTTTCGAAATATTAAACAGGGGCTCTATGGTCTCCGGGTTTCCCACCGGCACCAGAATACGATTCGCGCCGGACAGCAACGAAAAATAGTTCTGCTTTTCATCGAGAGAAATGCTGATTCCCGCTCTCATGCGCTCCTCGGCAGTGCGCGAATACACCAGGAACACACCGCACCCTACCCCGAATAGCCCGATACCGAACATCAGTGCGTGCATGTCCAACGTTGCCAGCAAGCCCCCGTTCGCAACCAGCGCGGCAAACGGAACCGCCCGTTTCCATCGCGGCACTTCTTCGGTTGATGTGACGTACAGCCGATGAAGCGCAACACACACCGGCAGCATGGCGAACAAGATTGCAAAGTTGGCGGACTCCGCGATAAAAGACACGTCCGCAAGCACCGAAACGGTCACCGTTGCGCCCCCACCCGCCACCATCGCCGCGGCAGGAACTCTCGATCGTTTAGTCACAGCGCCGATCAGTTTGGGAAGCATTCCGTCCCGCCCCATCGCGAACAACTGCCGACTCTGACTGATCAACGTGCTGTTCAGCGCAGCCGCCGATGCCAGAACACCTCCCAGCGCAATAAACAATACCCCGGCTCTTCCCAGACTCCCGGACGCGACCAACACCAGCGGCACCTCCGATGCGCCCAGAGATTGGGCTCCGACAGCCCCTACGGAAGCCAGCGCCACCAACAGATAAATGAGAAAAGCAATCAATAATGAAAGCTTCATGGCAAGAGGGACAATCCGTTTTGAATTTCGAATTTCTTCTGAATTGTTGGCAACCAGTTGAAAGCCGAAAAATGAAATGTAAATCAACGAAATAGCCGCGCCCACACCGCCGATGCCGTTTGGGAATGCCGGCGTAAAATGAGAACGGTCGAACTGAACCACACCCATTGCAACAATCGCAAGCAAAACAGCTACATTGGCCCAGGTGAATATTCTACCGAGCCAATCACCACCTTTTGAACCGCGCAGGCCCATCAGCACCAGCGAAATGACCGCCAATGAGGCCACCAGCCGAATAACCCATCCCGCCGCGATTGTATCACTTATGAGAGAACTCGCGTATGATGCGAATCCATAGGCATACAGCGCACAGGCAAAAATACTTCCCACCGCCAGATGCCATCCCACAATAAACCCCCAAAAACTGCCCAGCTGAGAATACGCGTAATAGTATCCTCCCCCTGACACCGACTCCCTTCGGGCAAAATCAGAATACACCATTACGGTTAAAAATGTCAGCACCCCACAGAGCACATAGGCCAGCCACAAACCCGGCCCTGCTGCGGAGGCTGCCAGCCCGATAAGCACATATACGCCCGCGCCGAGAAGTGCGCCGACGCCGAGCGTGGTGGCACCGAACAACCCGGTATTCTGTTTGAATTTCACTCCCGTGGCATCGCGAAGTACATTTTTGTACCGTTCCTGATTCATTGTGATTACCGTCCCGCAACTTGGAATGTTTCAGCGATATACTCTTCACTGCAACATTTTGACAGAATATGCAAATTTCGAAATAGAGCAACCGTCGGTGCCTTAATTA
>JAFGXQ010000105.1 GCA_016936575.1 Deltaproteobacteria bacterium | reverse complement strand
TTCAGCCATCTCATCGTCTGAGTGAGCTTTCGATGCTTTGATTTGAATTTCCGCATCGCCCAGGCTGCCGGTTTGAGATTGAGATATTGTTTCAGCTCACGCATTGATGACGGTGTGAATTTTCCATAGTAATTCAGCCAGCCTCTGACGACCGGATTGATCATCTTCGCGATTTCCTCCAGAGAGGACGGTACCCATTTGGTTAATTTCCACGCCCTGATCTTTTGGCGGATTGCCTTTTGAACGCAGCAGCTTGAGCTCGTTTGATACCTGCTGGTGTTAGCCGATACCGAGGGGCCACATCCCTCATCCACCAAACAGCTTCGCGGCGCACGGACGGGCCAACTAATCCGACCTGTTGGGGGCTTCTCGCAAATAAGGTAAGAAAGCTCGGCGCGTTCCCTCTGCCCTCCTGCTGTCAATCGCACTCAGGAACGAGGTCGATGTTCCACATGTTGCCGGTGATGGCCAGCAGATACATGTTGCCGAGGTACTTGCTGTACCAGTAACCGGCCGATATTCTGCCCGCTTCCTCGGCAAAGTCGTCCGCCACGCTCTGTGAGTTCGCCATGGCGCAAACCGCCAGGCTGCCCACCACCGCCATGTTGTGGTTAACGCCTACGACTTGGCCATCGAGTTCGTACTCGTCCACGATGTTCCCCACGCCCTGACCGTGCGCCCAGGAACTGATTTTCTCGCACCAGGCCCCTGCGGCTGCGTTGCCGTGCCAGAGGAAGTCGAGGCCGCTCTTGAACGGCGCCCGGATCGCGTCGTAGCTGAAGTAGCCCTTGCGGTTGCTCGGCCCGGGGGTTCCGCTCACGGTTTGCCAGTCGGGCACCAGGCCCGTGGAGGAATTGGCTGCAGCGTCGCGGATGACATGGGTGTGGTCGGCGAGGTCATACCAGACGCTGTTGCCGGTGAGCTGGGCGAAGTACCGAAAGTAGCCGGGCATGTAGTAGGAGATGTCCGTCTCCTCGCACCCGCCCCAGGGGCCGCCCCCGGCGCAGCCCGGGTGAAGGGCGCGGGTGCCGTCGCAGTTGGCGATGAGCGGCTCCAAGTTGGAGAGGACCGCCCGTGCCTTGTCGTCGTAGCCATCGTTCGGCCACTGCCAGTGGGCGACCAGCAGACCCGCGGCAAAGTCGACGTCACCGTCCGTGGCGGACCCCTGATCCACCACACCGTCGCAGGTCACCTTCCAACCCATCAGCCCGCAGCTGGAGTCGGCGGTTTTCATATGATAGAAGTCGTAGAGCCCATCCACCGCCTCCTTGTCACCCATGTAGGCCGCCGGGATCATCGCGAACCCCGAAGCCTCAGTGAGGGAGTTCGTGAGAGGATCGACCCCAGGCCTGAGCGCGCCGTTGCACTCTATGAGGAACTGGTCTCGCCAGGTGTCGTACCACTCCCTTACGTGGTCGTTGCTGATGACGGAGGACTGAACGCCGTAAGGATAATCGACGTTCTGGGGAAACGGGTAGCGCTCGCCCTGGGGCCCCGGTGGACCGCACTGATCCGCATCGGTGTCGGCGTCGGTATCTGTGTCCGTGTCGGTGTCGGTATCCGTATCTGTGTCGGTGTCGGTGTCGGTATCCGTATCTGTGTCGGTGTCGGTATCCGTATCTGTGTCGGTGTCGGTGTCGGCGTCCGTGTCGGTGTCGGTGTCGGCGTCCGCGTCCGCATCGGTATCCGCATCCGCATCGGTATCGGCGTCCGCATCCGCATCGGTATCCGCATCCGCATCGGTATCCGCATCCGCATCGGTATCGGCGTCCGCATCGGTATCCGCATCCGCATCGGTATCGGCGTCCGCATCGGTGTCGGTGGACGTGTCGGCGTCCACATCCGAGTCGGCGTCCGTGCACATCGTGGAAGCGAATATAAAGAAACCGAGCGCAGCTGTTCGGAGAGTTAATCTTAAGAATGTCATGATGATCTACCCCTTCTAGTTTCCATTGAATTTACATTGTTTTATATAAGTGGTCATAAAAGTTGAAAACCGGGCAGATGTTTTTTAAAAAAATTTCGGGACCGGCGGTTCGGACTTGGGGCACGGGCCGACTAATCCGACCTGTTGGGGGCTTCTCACAAATAAGGTAAGAAAGCTCGGCACGTTCCCTCTGCCCCCCGTCTCTCCGCTCTGGCTGCCATGACATGCCCTTTTGTATCGGGAAAATATGGTGAAAATATTTGGTTTCAAATCAAACCGCCACATGACATAATCGTTACGACTCAGCGATTCAGCAAATCATATGGTGCATGTATATTGCTTCTGGAGCCCGTGCCGATGAGTCAACATTCGAAAAGAAAGGAACCGAGTAATGAAACATCGATGGACCTGTATGGGTATACTTTTACTGTTGCTTGCGGCGGTAGCGCCGAGTACGTTTGCCGCAGACCTGGATGCAAACCCGTCGAACTATTCTCAGGTGGTCAACGGGGCAGGCCCCGGAGATACGATTTGGCTCCAGGGCGGAACCTACACCGGAAACATCAGCCCGTCCCAATCGGGAACCCCCGACGCATGGATTATCATCAAAGCCGCACCGGGCGCACTGCCTATTTTTGACGGCGCGGGGAGCCCATGGGGAACCGGGGTGGGCAACGGAAGCACGGAATACATTCGCTACGAAGGAATTGTATCTAGAAATTATTCATCCAGCGGATTCGGAAACGGGTGGACCACAAGCACATGTACCGAGCAAACCGATCGTTCCAACGGTCACATTCAATTTGTGAACTGCATCGCCGATAACAACGGAATCAACGGCATCGCGTTTTATTGCGCTCAAGGGGTACTTATTGAAAATTCTATTATCGCGCACAACGGAAACCAGCTGCCGTCGTGGTCCAGCGGCGTGAATCTGTTTCACACAATGGGAGAACCCTCCGACAACATCGTGCGGGGCAACGTTTCTTTCGAAAACACCGATATTTCGGATCATTTAACAGACGGCAGCGGCTACATTGTTGATCAATACAGCGAAGGCGGCGCCATTTTTGAAAACAATATCGGATTTCGCAACGGTGGGTCCTGTATTCGAATCACCAATAGTGCGGATGTTCACATCATCAACAGTACATGTATTCACAACGGACAAGATGCGAACCTGCTGTATCACGACGAAATTTTCTATTCCGACAGCACGTCCAGAACCGGGTCACTGCTGCTGAACAATCTCTGTATCCCGAGCGATGGCCAGGAGGGGCTGAAAATGGGTGACGGCGTGGAGGCGATACAAAACATATTTGACGGCACAGCAGATCTCGTAGTCAGCGCGTCCGGCGCCCTCGATTTTCATCTGCAGCCAAACGGCGATGCGGTCATTGACCAGGGAGAAACCGGCGCACCGACGATGGACAACGGGTTTGATTGGAACTGTATCACCCAGGAGCAAGGCGACCTCCCCTGGTGGCAATATGCGGTGAACTACGACTATATCGAAAGTATCGGCGGTGTTGCCTCTTGTTTTTCACCGGTAGAACGGGACAGTTCCCCCGACATCGGCGCCTATGAATTTGCCGCAACGGATGCAGATACGGATGCAGATACAGATGCAGATACAGATGCAGATACGGACGCCGACTCGGACTCAGACTCGGATGCAGACACTGATGCAGACACTGATGCAGATGCAGACACAGACACAGACACAGATGCAGATGCAGATACAGATACAGATACAGATACAGATACAGA
>JAFGXQ010000104.1 GCA_016936575.1 Deltaproteobacteria bacterium | reverse complement strand
TGCTGGTTTCGGGAATGCTGCCGTTGGGTGTTCTCGCGGCGTTTGTGGTGATGAAACTCACCGGTGTAGACGCGAACATTATGGCTCTCGGTGGAATTGCAATCGCCATCGGCACGATGGTTGATATTGGAATTGTATTTGTCGAAAACATGAACCAGCACCTTACCGCATTGCCGCCAACCGCCTCGCGAAAGACGGCCATCCGACGCGCTACCGCCGAGGTGGCCCCCGCGGTAGTGACCTCTGTATTGACAACCGTGGTCAGCTTCATTCCGGTGTTCGGATTATCATCGACTGAGCTTCGACTCTTCGCGCCGTTGGCATTCACGAAAACATTCGCGATGACAGGGATACTCATTTTATCGATTGTCATCTTGCCGGGGGCCGCTCACATCGTGCTGCGTAGACACCCCGAACCGATTACGTCAACCCCACATGGCGTACGCAGAGTGTTCGCATCGATTTTTCGCAGCGTGCACATCCGCGACTGGCTGCTATTGATGTTGGGCGGCGTAATGTGGAAAGTCAACATTCCCCTGGCTGCATTTATTCTGCTTCTTGGGCTTTTCCGCATCTGTCGTCCGCTGCTGCCGAGGCACTTCACCCGCATCTGGACAATCGCGGAAAACTATCTCGCGGTGATTGGCGTTTCTCTGGCGCTGACGTCGCTCTGGATGCCCATTGGTCCCGAAAACGGAATGCTTAAAAACGGCGTTTTTGTCGGCGCGTTGATATTCATCGTGCTGGGCGGTTTCCGCCTATTCGAAAAACTGTACCCCACTTTTCTAGCCTTTTTCCTGCGACACAAGATTCTATTTTTCGCCATTCCCACATTCCTGGTAGTATTCGGGTTGACCGTCGCCTTCGGCTTCAACACGGTGTTCGGCTTTCTACCCCAAACGGTTAAAACCAATGCCGTTGTCTCAAAAATCGCCCATGCATTTCCCGGTTTGGGCAGAGAGTACATGCCGCCGTTCGATGAAGGGTCGTTTCTATATATGCCCACAACCATGCCCCATGGTTCTATCGGTGCGGTACAGGAGATGATGTCTGAAATGGATATGGCCATTTCGCAGATTCCCGAAGTGGAACGGGTTGTCGGCAAACTTGGACGCGTGGACAGCGCGCTTGACCCGGCGCCCGTATCGATGCTGGAAACCGTAATTACCTACAAACCGGAGTACCGGATTCAAAAAGACGGCACCCGTATACGTCAATGGCGCAAACACATTCGAAGCACCACGGACATTTGGAACGAAATCGTAGCGGCGGCGGAACGCCCCGGCATTACAAGCGCTCCGGTGCTGATGCCCATCGGCGCGAGAATTGTAATGTTACAAAGCGGAATGCGCGCTCCCATGGGAATCAAAGTACAAGGCCCGAATCTGAAATCTATAGAGGCATTCGGCATGGCACTCGAAAAAGTGCTGAAGCAGTCACCGGCAATTCGGCCCGAAACCGTATTCGCCGATCGCGTGGTGGGAAAACCGTATATTGAAATCAAAATCAATCGGGAAGCCATCGCCCGATATGGTCTGTCTGTTACAGACGTACAGGAGGTGCTGCAAATCGCCCTGGGCGGAAAAATCCTGACCCGCACTGTTGAGGGTCGCGAACGATATTCGGTGCGCGTGAGATACATGCGGGAAGAGCGAGACAGCATGGAGGCTTTGGGACGCATCACCGTTTCGAACATGCAGGGGCAGAATATTCCTTTGCAGCAACTGGCCGATATTCAATACGTGAAAGGTCCGCAGGTTATCAAATCGGAAGATACATTTTTAACCTCATACGTACTGTTCGACAAAAAGCCGCACATTTCTGAGGTCATCGCCGTGGAAAAAGCTGAAGCACTTATCAACGCCAAGCTGAAATCCGGCGAATTGCAACGCCCGGACGGGGTTACTTTCCGATTTGCGGGGACATACGAAAATCAGGTACGCAGTGAAACCCGTCTGAAAATGCTTGTCCCGCTTGCGCTGACGTTGGTGTTCATACTTCTTTATCTGCAGTTCAAGCGCGTGTCGTTGACCATTGCCATCTATTCAGGTGTTCTGGTTGCTGTATCGGGCGGATTCATTCTGATGTGGCTGTATGCGCAGCCGTGGTTTCTGGATATGACAGTGTTTGGTGAGTCGATGAGAACATTGCTGCGAGTAGACGTGGTGAACCTTTCTGTGGCGGTATGGATTGGCTTCATCGCGTTGGTCGGCATTGCAACAGACGACGGCGTAGTGATGTGTACATATCTTCAGCAGCACTTCAACAGAACGGCGCCCACCACCATTGAGGACATTCACAAATCCACGCTTGAAGCTGGAATGCGAAGAGTGCGTCCCTGTCTGATGACCACCGCCACTACGTTGCTGGCATTGATACCGGTGATCACGTCTCAGGGAAAAGGCGCAGACATCATGATGCCCATGGCCCTTCCCGCTCTCGGCGGAATGGCCATCGAACTGCTCACCCTGTTTGTGGTTCCCGTGCTCTACAGCGCACTGGAAGAGAGGCGCCTTTATAATAAATTAAAAAAACATGGCGTTTCCTGACCGATTCGTGTAGTGTCGCCCCCTTTTGACCGCCGGCCAGTCCGAAGTATCTGAGCCCGCTATTTTTCCAGGAAGGTATTTCGTGACAACCGATTCCAAACTATCTATTGCTACATTTGCAGACATTGGGCTTCCAGCGCCCATTCTGCGCGCCCTGTCCGACGCCGGATACAAAACACCCACTCCCATTCAAGCCCGGACAATTCCATCGCTGCTCGAAAACGGCGATGTCATCGCGCAGGCCCAAACTGGAACCGGAAAAACTGCGGCGTTTGCCCTCCCGCTGCTCAGTAAAATTGACACGTCCCATCGACGCCCCCAACTACTGGTGCTGGCCCCGACACGTGAGCTGGCAAACCAAGTGGCAGACGGATTCCGCACATACGCCAGGCATCTTCCGGAACTAAATGTATTGCCGGTTTACGGCGGAAGCGATTACGACACGCAGTTGCGCGGGCTCCGGCAAGGCGCTCAGGTGGTAGTGGGAACCCCCGGCCGCGTGATGGACCACATTCGCCGCGGCACGTTGGTGCTTGAGAACCTTCTAGCGCTGGTACTCGATGAAGCAGATGAAATGTTGAGGATGGGGTTTATCGACGACGTGGAATGGATTCTGGAACACATCTCCGGCCCTCATCAGACCGCCCTCTTTTCGGCAACCATGCCGAAACAGATTCGTCGAATTGCCGCGAAGTACCTAACCTCACCCGAGGAGATAATCATCGAGTCACGCATGATCGCAGCGGATTCCATATCTCAGAGATATGTGGTCCTGCAAGGTGCGCAAAAAGCCGACGGGTTGATTCGCATCCTTGAGATGGAAACACACGACGGCGTGATGGTCTTCGTGAAAACCAAAACAGCCACAGTCGAAGTCGCAGAAAAACTCGCTGCAGCCGGATTATCGGCGTGCGCACTCAATGGTGACATGTCGCAGAGCCTTCGGGAGCGAACCGTATCGCGGCTGAAAAGCGGAAAACTGAACATATTGGTGGCAACAGATGTCGCCGCGCGCGGACTCGATGTGGATCGTATCAGTCATGTGATCCATTTTGATGTTCCCAATGATGCAGAAACCTATGTTCATCGCACCGGACGCACCGGACGAGCGGGCCGTTCCGGGGAAGCTATTCTTTTCTTGACCCCAAAAGAAAAACGATACCTGCTGGCAATTGAACGTGCCACAGAACAGCCCATAACTGCGATGAATGTGCCTTCCATCGACGCCATCAATCAGAAGAGAATTGCTGCCTTCCATCAAAAGATCACTGAAACCATCAATACCAAAGACACCTCATTTTATCAGTCGCTGATTGAAAAATATTTTATCGAGAACGACGCGGACCCGCTGGTGGTATCGGCCGCTGTGGCCCACATCCTTCAAGGAAAAAAACCGTTGTTGTTAAAAGACTCGGATAGACGTGCTCGCCCGTTGCAGTCCGGAACGTTTGAAGAAAAATCCAAACAAAACAGAAATAGAGAAGACAGACTGAGAGAGCCTCGCCGAGACGCTCTTCGAGGAGAAAGACAATCTTCGAATCGTCAGCACACCATAGACGCCCATTCAGCGAAGCGCGAAAGTGCACTGCATATCCCCGGCACAGATATGAGCCGTTTTAAAATTGAAGTGGGTGAATTCCATGGAGTGACCGCTTCAAACATCGTAGGCGCCATCGCCAACGAAGCGAATATCAGCAGTCGGTATATCGGTCGCATTCGCATTTTCGACGACTACAGTATCGTAGAACTGCCCAAAGAAACGCCGCGCAAACTCTGGCGTTCGCTCAAAAAAACCCAGGTGTGCAACCGACCCATGAACATTTCAAAATGGGAAACCGCAGAACCCGCGAAACCCGCACGTTCACGCGGCCCGAAGAATTCCCCCCAAACAGCCCCCCGCAAGTCCTCCCATAAGTCCCCGCATAATTCAAAAGAAAACCGCCGCCGCCGCGCCGCATAGCAGAACCCCCCGGTGTATGTCGAAATAGCCATCAACGCTACATTCTGAACGTCACTTCATCTCTCCAAACGAACCATACTGAGACGCAATCAATTACGAGTTGTATAAAATATCGAGCTGACATATGTTGCGGCACATAGTAGCTTTTGATTTTTTTTAGTTCACCCTGTACGACGAGAGGCACAAAATATGTCATATGTAGAAATGACCCGGGGGCGCGGTGTCAGCGTGGCCGAATCTTCGGCCGAGGAACGCAGCACATTTATCCGAAAAACGTATATGCACCTGGCGTTTGCCGTTTTGGCGTTCGCGCTGCTTGAATCATTATTCCTTGGGCCTTTGCTTCCCATGATGATGCCCATGCTCGATAAAATGCTATCCGGCGGATATTCCTGGCTGGTAGTACTCGGCATTTTTATGGTCGTGGGATGGATCGCGGACCGCTGGGCCCAGTCCGACAAATCTCCTGCCATGCAATACCTGGGACTTGGGCTGTATGTGCTGGCCGAAGCACTGATTTTCCTCCCCTTATTGTTCATCGCCACGTTGATGACTGATCCGAATGTCATTCCCACCGCGGGGCTGCTCACCGGCGCGCTGTTCGTAGGACTGACAGGCACCGTGTTTATCACCAAAAAGGACTTCTCGTTCATGCGCGGTATCCTGATGGTCGGCGGGTTCATCGCCATCGGTATCATTGTTTGTTCCATCTTATTCGGATTCGAACTGGGGACCATTTTCTCCGTTGCCATGGTGGGATTGGCCGGCGGCTATATTTTGTACTATACATCGAACGTGTTGCATCACTACCGCCCCGACCAGCACGTGGCCGCGTCTCTGGCTCTCTTCGCCGCAGTCGCCCTCATGTTCTGGTACATCCTCCGCCTGGTCATGTCATTCTCCAGAGACTAATCTCGACAATAGGAAACGGCAATATAATAGATCTTCAATTCACATTGCTCATCATATTGTTCAATTTACATCGTACTCCCACAGCCGGTTTCTTTAGTAGATTTACATTGAGCCTCGCTTACGGTTTAGTATAATCGAATATCACGCAGCCGTACGCTGTGATGAAGGAGAGAAAATGTCCCAATTTCACCAAATGGGCATGCAATGCCTGCTCGCAACTATTGTCATCATGATCGTCTCACTATCGCCAACGCATGCCCAGTCCGATAATACTGAACTTGCGCGCGAGCAGTTCACGTCCGGACTTCAACTTTTTGATGAAGAGGAGTATGACGCCGCCGCTGCCGCGTTTCGACGCGCCAATGAACTTAGTTTCAACTGGAAGCTACTTTACAATATCGGGCAGAGCGAAGCGGCTGCCGGTCGGTACGGATTAGCCCTTGAGAGTTTTGAATCATACCTGGCTCATGGCGCCGACCAAATTATCCCTGAACGACGAGAAGAAATTCTCAAAGAAATTCGCAGATTGCGAGACCTTACCGGATCCCTGGAAGTAGTGGCGCCGGAAGGAGCCGTTGTGCACATAGATGGCCAAGAACGCGGTATCTCCCCTCTCCCGGGCGACATCTTAATTGCCGCTGGCATTGACCACGAAATTGTAGTTGTTCTTAATTCGGAAGAGCTGTTTCGCCGTAATATCCGACTCAGCGGGAAGCAACGGCGAACGCTGCAAATCTCTGCTGAAGCCGAAGTGGTGGAAACCACCGAAGACGTGAGTGAGGAAGGCACCCATCCCGAAAACGCCGCTTCTTCCAAGAAACGCGGGTTGAAAATAGCCGGAATTACACTACTCGGCGTCGGCGGAGGTGCGCTCATCGGTGGGGGCATTACCGGTGGACTCGCTTTAAAGGCTGGAAATACCCTAGAAAAAAACTGTAATGAGGACGGCATTTGTGACAGTTCACAAGAAGATACACGCAATACCGGAAAAACCATGGCAACCTTGTCGACCATTCTATTCGTGTCGGGTGGTGCGTTGGCGGCGACGGGTATTATTTTGCTGGCGGTACACAAAAAGAAACAGAACGAAAAGCTTAGCCGAGTTCAACTCGTTCCGGATTTCAGCCCGCAGTACAGCGGCGTGATGTTGCAGGGGAGGTTCTGAAGATGAGACGATTAAACATCATTTTCATATTAACGTGCTTTTTCATGGTAATAGGGCTTACTTCATGCGGCAAGATCGCCGGTCTCGATGACTACCAAATTCGAGATGCCGAATCGGATGCGGACGCTGACAGCGATACAGATGCCGATACCGATACAGACACGGATACTGATACAGACACCGACGCAGATGCCGATACAGACGCGGATTCGGACACCGACACAGACTCCGACTCCGATACCGATACCGATACCGATTCTGACACAGATACAGATACAGATACAGATACAGATACAGATACAGATACAGATACAGATACAGA
>JAFGXQ010000008.1 GCA_016936575.1 Deltaproteobacteria bacterium | reverse complement strand
GGCTGTTCGAAGCCGAAGATCCGTTGGGCAGTATCATTCAATGTTACAACCGGTCCTGCCAGCTTTTGAATGTTTCCGAAAAAAAAGCAGATTGGTTGTTTTCGGAACAACCGCTAAGCAATTCAAAAATCAAAATGCTGCAACATATATACAGATATTTCCTGGGACCTGCAAACCCACCGGTCTCAATCGCGTACGACCAGAGAGGTATTATCTCTTCTCTTCTCTTCCTTGCGTAAATTCATCAAAATCCCCCTTGCGGCAATCGACGACAATGCTCCCGTCCAACACGAACGGCATCATTGCAAACGTTTACACAAAATCAATATCGCCAATTATACTTCGGTAGCTGATTTTTCGTCAAGCCAAATTCAAAACGACCTTTATACACCCGTGGCGGTATCTACCCGATTTCCTCCCCAGAAATCTGGCGTCACGTTCACCATTCCGGTTAGCGTGCAGAAATAGACACCGCTGCGCGCTCGAACCCTTTTATGAGCAATCTCCGTTCCCATCACGGCAAGATCTGATGAAACCAATTTCTCAGAAATTGTGCGGACGCGTCGTACATCATGCGCATATCCTCGAAATCAATCTTAAGAAAAACTATCGCACCGAAGAGGCCGAAAAACGCAAATATTGCAATCCCATTTCGAGTGACATAACGTCTGGTAATCTTGCATATGAAACTTCCAATTTAATAAGGAACAACTCGATATTCGGAGACTAATATCCCTGGATTTCCAGCATTTTTTGTGCGTATCTCGCCCCCAGCAGCTCGTACCCCGCTCGGTCAAAATGATAGCTGTCACCTGGAATCATGGTGCATCCGTCGGCAGAAATAACATGTGCATTGGGAATAACTTCGGGGGCATTTGCAATCATCGATGAATTAAGGTGACCAAGTCCGCCGCCCATGTTGGTATAGGCAAGCTCACCTACCAGAAGAGGTATTTCAGTTGGGTTCAACCCAATATCTGCCATTAGGCTGTCGTACACTTCTTTGACTCTGTCCGGCCAGGCAGCCTGAGCGTCGCTCTCCCAATCGGACTCGCCCTGATGCATCAGAATGCCTTTCAGTTGACCATACTGCTTCGCAATCAGACCCATTGCCACCATTCGGTCATATACATCACCTCCATATTGATCGAGGTACCCCAACCACCATTCTCCAGCTGCACGTGCGTCCGCAATGTACTGGTCTTTGGTGGACGGCGCGAACAATCGAATACTTTGTCCGCCAATGGCCACATTGATAATGGCAATTGTGATATTGTCAGGAAGATTGGCAATCATTTCCCGAGCAAAGAAATCCGCCGGTCCCATCTGAGAAGCACTATGGGCCAACGGCGGTACCGCCGGATAAAACTCACCCACCGTGCGACCGCTGTGATCGCCGGCGGCCAACACTTTCAACCGGTCGTCCACAATCCTATCCGCATCGGTGATTTCAGCCTGTCCGGACATATTCGATTGACCGAAGCAAAGATACACATACAGTTCCGGCTCTTCCGTATCGGAGTCTGCATCGGTATCACTGTCGGTATCGGCATCGCTGTCGGTATCGCTATCACTGTCGGTATCTGTGTCAGTGTCTGTATCCGTATCTCCGTCACCCCCAGGCACCACACATATATCGGTCATCTCCACAAAACCGTATTCCACTCCCACATCCATTGCACAAATCAATCCGTCGATACAGTCGTCATTGCTGTCGCAGTCCCCCTGGCCCTCCGCACATTGACAATCGGAAGTACAGCCGTTTTGACCATTGGGATCATCCCCGGTACAGCTGGGTGACACATCGGTATCACTGTCGGTATCGACATCGGTATCCGCGTCGGCATCACTGTCCGTATCGGCATCCGCGTCGGTGTCCGTGTCCGCATCCGAGTCCGTATCAGTGTCGGTGTCCGTGTCGGTGTCCGTATCCGTGTCTGTGTCCGTATCACTGTCAGCATCTGCGTCCGTGTCAGAATCACTGTCCGTGTCAGAATCACTGTCCGTGTCACTATCCGCATCACTATCCGTGTCTGTATCTGTATCAGAATCAGAATCAGAATCCGAATCCGAATCGGCATCCCCTTCAACAGGTGACACTTCGCCTTCTTCAACACTGCAACCGTTCATCACCTGTAACGAAATTAAAATCGTAAGAATATAAATAAAAATCTGAACCGTTGTCTTCATCGTTCATTTTCTCCTGACAATCACTAACTACACAACAAATCTCTTTAAATCGGATCAACTCAAAATCGTGTCGTCACCAGCCGATTATTTGGGTGAAAAAAATGTGTGGCCGAGCCTTTTTCTTCCTTCAGCACTTGAACCGGCTGGAGTTCACGCGGTTGTTCTCTACTCTACTTGTGATCAAGTCGCACTCGCCAACCGTCAAAATCAGTGCGCAACTCCCAATTTATTTTCTGACGGTTTCCAGCACTGTTCGCCCGGCGGGCGCGGCGGTTGGTGGTGGAACAGAGACATTCCCTTTGTTGCCGTACTGATCCGCGACTTCTTCTTATATGAAATCGAAATCTATAATATTCTATCCGCTTGTTATCGAACGATGAGCTGGAGCGGCATCTCGTAGGGGGGACTGAGTTCATCATAGTCGTGAAGCTGCACGGAGAAATAATAGGTCCCGGTCGGTGCCTGAACATCCCCTTCGGCTTCCAGTGTTCCGGTGTATCGATTCAGGGAGAAGCCCTGTGGAAGATTGCCGCTGACGACCTGCCAATCGTAGAAGGGAACGCCGCCGCAAGCCCACAAGGTGTAACGATATCCGTATCCTTGATAGGCGGCAGGCAATTGCGTGGTGAGGATTTCTGTCTTCACGAACGGGCTAAGGTCCCGACGAAGCTCCCAACCCGCCTGCGCGGCGATGAGAAGCGACAATTTGGTGATCATCCACCGCCTCAGGGGAAAAGCGTGCTCCCATCCGACGTGTTGGCCGCTCAAGCGGTCCCAATACATTTCTCCTTCCGGAATAAAACAACTGTCGTTGAGGGGCACTGCGATACCCTGGTAGTCAATCACCTCGTCCGCATTTACGCCGCCGCTCTCCCGATAAGCATAAATGCCTTCCCAATCCTGATGGAAAGCAATGGCCTGTCCGAAACCTTGCATCAAGAATGTGTAGATGTCGACTACTGCTTCAATGTCAGATTGGTACCATAGTTCATCATCCAACGAGGTGAAGACGGTTGCCCCTTCCTCAATATACAGAAAATAGCTGACGGAACGATGAAGAGGGCCTGCCGCTTCCTTACCATCGCGAGTATGATGCATTCCATTGTCCGCTGGGTAACCGGCAGAATACGGACCGCTGAAACTGCGCAAAAACACCCACATGCCATTGTACGGTTCATTATTGGTCACTTCCTCGTAGTTTTGCCAATTGTCTCCGGCAAGGGAGAATGACTCTTGACCACTTGGCACATCGTCGAAGGGTTCCATATCGAAGAAATAGAACCAGTCCATAATGGCCTGGGTAGCTGTGGCGAGAATGTCCGGATTCGAAAAATGTTGAGGGGACAGATTGTCATAGCGTGTATCGATTTTGATGGGCAGTGAAGGGAGCTCATCTTGTTCGTCTTGGTCCAATACCCGCAGCGGGATGGACTGTTCCAATACAGTGCCTTGGGTGTCAGTGGAGCGGAGAACCAATTGATAATGCTCCACTTCGTTCTCGCCACCACGATCGGGGTGAATTTCAATCATAAAAGGAACGACATCCGACGCGCTGGACAGGATTAAATTTTTCGAAGCACCGTCAGCGGACAAGGTGCTCGGCCGATTCAGCATTAATCGGGACGTGCCTGTGGCTTCGATGGTCACCGAGATGGGGTACTGCCCGTTCTCCGGGCCCTTTATCCGCAGCGCCACATAGGGATTTGCCAGGTACCCCTGCCAATCCACCAAGTTGACACCGTAGTCATTTAGATACCGATTGAAACGATCCAGCAACTGAAGCTGGTTTGGTTCAGGGTCCGCCCCATCGCGAAAATCCGCATCGCCGAAGAGAGACCCATCGATGTCGTCCACATCGTACGCCGTGTCCATGTCGGTGCCGGCCTTCTGTTCCGCCGTGAGTATAGTTCTCTCACAGGCAAAAGAACTCATCCCGGCTACCCAGAGGAGAAGTGTATATACCGTTTTCATATCAATCCACATTTTCATTTTATACAGCAAATGGAGTAAAGCGTGGTCCCCTTTTAAAGGGCATTATCCGCGTTCAGCGTTTGAAGCCGCTCTTTTGCACGACGGGCTTGAACAGACGACGGGAATTGGGCGATCACCTGCTCAAGGACCGAGATCTCCTGTGTACGTTTACCCATTGCCCGGTATGCTTGCGCTTTTCCGTCCAACGCTTCGCGCGCCAAGTCCTTTTGACCGCCTTTTTTCAAGTACCGGTCAAACGAGCTCAGCGCCGCTTTCGGTTTCGACAAATTTCTTAATTGTATCTGTCCGAGCGATACCAGTGAGGTTACCGCCTCATTGCTGTTGGGGTACTCACGGCACAACCGTTGATATATTTTTGCGGCGCCGCGCCAATTTCCTTCCAGGCGCAACGCGTGGGCGCGACGCAATAGATTTTCGGGAGCAGGTGGCTCCGATGGGATTGTCCGATTGGATACCGGCGTTTTGGCATCCAAATGAGACACTTCTTCATGGGACGCTTCTTCATGAGACACTTCTCCCGCTTCGGCTTCATCCAGGGCCGTGAGGATTTCCGTTCCGTCCAGCACCGTCCCAAATCCGGCGGATACCGCCCGCGGGCGACGACCGGGCTCTGTGACGCGCACGCTACCTTCGAATACCCCAACCCAAACCCGATCCTTTTCATCTCGAACGACGAATTCAGTACCGGAAACCGTGACGCGACCGGCTCGTGTGGAGACTGTAAACGACAACGGTTTCAACGTCGGGTCCACTCGCGCCCGAACTCCGCCGAAGTTGAGCGTTATCTCCGCGCCCTTAGCGCCCAGCTCACTCACTTCGATTTCCGAATTGGATTCGATATTTAGATGTATCTTTGTTGTGAGCCCCAAAACCGCGCGCCCGTCCGCGACGCTGATACGGCTTCCGGGAATCAGGGCTGCCCCTTGGGATACCGGGACTCGCCTGACCGTCACATCGCCCGAAACCTCCAGGAATTCGCCGTGGTACGGACCTGCTTTCGTCACCTGAAATATTTCTTCATTCCTCGCGAGCTCGGGCGCGGCCCCGTCTTCTATCAATACGCCGAGAACTAGCCCCATCACCACGACAGCCGCAACAGCCCCAAACAACACGCGCTTTGCCGAAAACGGAGATTTCGTTTTACCAGTCCCAACAGCGGCGCTCGTTTCTGCCGCTGCTCTGGCCAGCGCATCCTCTATCCGGCGACGCCGTTTCAGTTCGTCCAAAGGCGGTACGAGCAGCTCCGGTGCTTTGGTTTGGTATAGCGAGATCCACTCATCTTCCGTCCGGCACGGTGTACAATGTTCCAAATGGTCGGCGACAAATGACTCCAGCGCTTCGGGCAGACGCTTTTCCGCTATCGTGTCTTCCCAAATCCGACTCGCTATTTTGCAATCATGGCGGGTCATCATTACATATCCTCTCCGGCGTGAGTGCGCGAGAAAAAGGGGTCCTCGGCAATGGCCCTGTGGAGTCTTTTTCTGCCGATGCGCAACCGCTCGCGTATGGTGTTGTACGGTGTGTCGGTCAGCTCCGCGATCTCTTGCACGCTGTAACCGAGCGCTAGTTTCAATTGAAGCGGCACACCGAATTTGTATCCGAGATTTTGTATGATATTCGACAATTTGATCACGATTTGCCGTTGATGTATTTCGTTCTCGATTGACTTAAATGCAATTTTTTCTTCATCAGCAACATCGAGTGGAAGATGCCACCGATGTCGCTTGTTTCGTTTGATTTCACGAATCACCGATCTCACTGTGATCCGATCGGTGAAGCGCTGCAGGGAGCTTTCACCACGAAAAGAGCCTGCCGCCCGCAGTATTTCAATAAGCGCAATCTGAGCATAGTCGTCGCTGTCCGGACCCGAGCCTGCCACGGTATAAGTCAACGCTCTGACTCGGTCGAAAAGCATTGCTGCCAGCCTCCGCATTGCTTCGTCGTCGCCACAGGCACATGCCTGGGTGAGCGCAAACTCAGCTTCCAGTTGCTCTTTTTCCGTCTCGACGCAAATGATTTTTTCATGATTCCATACCGCCATAACTCAATTGTGGATCAAAATTTGAAAAATGGACAGGTTGCTATGTGAATAAAAAAAAATAAGTTTGTCGGCGGATGAATTCGGATAATCAAAAGCTATTGATAGACACCCCGACAAGTATTCTGGGACGGACTGTCCAGGGATTCAGGAGCACCTCAGAATGAGCGTCTTCCCCTGCGCCGCTTCGGACGATGAATTTCATATCAAAAAATGAAGCATGAGCGCCCAAACAAAGGAACAGGCTCACCCTCGATATGAGGGTTATTCCGACGTCCACCGCAGGCAACGCTCCGAAGTCAAATTCTCGACCATCTCCAACCTGTTGCATGTCGTCCGCAAGGCGGCTGTTTTGATAGCTGAGCACTGAGAAACCCAATTCCAGTCGGAAGCCCCAAAAGAAAATCCCATGTTGAGAATGAAACCTGAGACCAGCATGTATGGGGTGTGCCCTGAGCGTGAGATCCGACTGTTCGCCTTTTGCTTCGATAGTCTGGGTGAACGTATAGCCTCCGATCACCGAGATGCGTCTGCCGATGATCCACTCGATGGCAATGTCTCCTCCGTGATTCACCAAGTACTCAGTGTTTACAATATTATAGGTATAAGCCAGATGGATTCCAACCTGGTTGAGAAGTCGTCGAGGCGTCTCTTTGCGCTTCGGTTTCTTCGATGCATTGGTATCGGTCTTTTTCGGATCAGTCGATACATTTTTCTCGCCGTGCGCTGATTCGGTCTTTCTGCGGGTCCAATTCGATTCGATCGCTCCCCCTTGAAGCGCGGCCGAAACCGTTTCGAAGACGATAATTCCGGTAGACTCAGCGCGGCTGCCCGGAGCCTTGTCGGCGAGCGCTCTCGACAACACGTGTGCATCTCCGGTCAAGATCAGATAAAGTGACATCTGTTGCGCATCAGGAGGATCACACCAAAACACCCCAAACGCCATGTATTTTGAACGGATCCGCGCGGCGTGCTGGTCCATGGCTTCGCCCGGTGAAACGATATCGTCTACCTGTTCGATTCGGACAGCAATATCGCTGCCCGCGAAATGGCTTCTCACAGCGGATATGATCAACTCGTAGCTTTTCAATTGTTCCCTGGGAATAAGCATGATGACCGTCTTTCCCTGTTCGTCCGCAGCACGAGTATCGCGAGAAAGACAGGACAGGCATGCTCCGACAAGCAGACAGCAGATGAGCATGTTTCGGTTTAACAAGAAGGGACTGCCTCCACGTTGAAATTTGTATTGTATTTTTTTCCGGCCGACACGGTTCGCACAAGTGCCACCTTTCACTCCGTGGGAAACATTGTGTCAACTGTAGGCCGTGGACGTTCAGTTTTCAATACAAAGATCTATCAATTGCGTTTTCTATATTAGCCTAAACCACCAATAAAAACATGAATTCTGTCGTTCATAGACCATGTTGGTGTCACTTCGTCATTTTTTCTTGAAAATACCAGTCCATTTTATTCCCGGTTTTACCCTATCCATTTCAACGATTGGGGAATTGCAGATCTCCGTCATGAATAGGAGTAAATATGGCGCAAACCGATGAAACGAGAACCGAGAACAGGAGCAAATATGACAAAAACTGACAAAACGAGAACCGAGAACAGGCGCTACGCTGTTCCGCTTGGGAAAGGACTTGTAATGGGTGTACATATCAGGGAATTCGTATTGCTGGGGATGATTGTCGTGCTCGCCGGATGCCGAGCGGTTTCGGATGAGTTGAAAATACACGATTCGAACACGGCTCCGGACGAAGCGATGATTTCCGGCGAAAAGACCGGTTCTCCCAAAGGAACAATCCACTATTTGGGGAACGACCGGCCTTCAGGGATGGTGAAACTCTCGCTCAAGCTCACCGAAAGCGGGATTGAGGTGCTGGACCGAACCGAGGCGCCGAACTCGATGAATCGGCGGAGTCCTCACGAAAAGCGAGACACCTTCTTTCGCGTGTTTTCAAACACAGGGCAAGTGCTCCTGGAGCGGGGATTCCGACTGGAAACAGAGATACGGTCTGAGTCCAATGGTCCCGATGGTGTAATGGAAGGCCTCGGGGTGCCCCTCCAGGAGCCCGCCTTCTCCGTATCCATACCCCTATTCGATAATATCGAAGTGGTCCGTTTCTATCGAACCCTCGTGGGGGGAAGTCGCGACAACGCGACGCTCATCGGGGAGGTGCGACCATGAGGCTATCCATCGTATTTGCGGCGCTCTGGACGGTTCTCCTCTTCTCGATGCAGGCGTGGGCGCAGCACGAAGTCGTCCTCTATCAGGAGACCGGTCCATCCGAAAACCGTATCAACTTCGTAATCGTCGCAGACGGGTACACTGCCGGTGAGCAAGCAAAAGCCGAAGCCGATCTGGCCAACGCCGCAGAAACTATCATGCGCGACTCCCCGTTTTCGGACTACAGCGATTTCTTTAACATCTATTTGCTCAAGACGGTTTCAGCAGTCTCCGGCGCCGGGGACGGCAGCGGCATCGGTACGTTTTACGAGTGCTATACCGGTGCGTACGGCTTGGACCGCCTCGCTGTCTGCGACGGTCCTGTCCAATCCACCGTGAACAGCCAAGTGCCGTCAGCAAACCAGATACTCGTGATCATGAACACCGATGTGTACGGCGGCTCCGGAGGGTATATCGCGGTATCGACCCGGAGCGCGGGGGATGTGCCCACGCACGAATTCGGACACTCTTTTGCCAATCTTCAGGACGAATACGAGTACGGGGGGTCGACGCCGGCAGTCGGCATCAACTGCACAAATTCGCCGAGCGATCCCTCGTGGCACTATTGGATAGAATCGGGAACGCCCCTGCCCACGACCAGTTACCAGAGCGACCTTGTCCCGGTCGGCGCGTTCGAGGGGTGCTGCTACAATACTTCCGGATACTACCGTCCCGTCAACAACTGTTTGATGCGGTCTCTGGGGTCGGTATTGTGTCCGGTATGCGCCGAAGCGATGATCCTGGCCTTCTACAGCTTCGTCGAGCCCATCGACGAGGTATTGCCGGCCGAGACCGCGATTACGGCAGCCCCCGGAGAAATCATCAACTTTACCTACGAAGGACCGCAAACCAATCCCGATACGATCGAAACGATTTGGCTTTTGGACGGACAAGCCGTCAACGAGACTTCTGAGGACGAGCTGGCCTTGAGCACTGGGACCCTCCCTGCGGGTCAGCACACATTGGAGTTGGTGGTCACCGATACCTCGGACAAAATACGAGAGGACCCGGACGCCCTTGCGGAGCAGTCCTTCACGTGGACCGTCACGACCAGCGGCGGCGACGGGGACACCGATACCGATGCAGACGCCGACACCGATGCAGACACCGATACCGACACCGATGCAGACACCGATACCGACACCGATACCGACACAGATACAGATACAGACACAGATACAGATGCGGATACCGACGCGGATGCCGACACAGATGCCGACACGGATACCGACGCGGATGCCGACGCGGATACCGACGCGGATACCGACGCGGATACCGATGCAGACGCTGATACAGATGCGGATGCCGACACGGATGCCGACGCGGATGCCGACGCGGATACCGATGCCGATACAGACGCGGATACAGACGCGGATGCCGATGCCGATGCGGATGCGGATACAGACGCGGATGCCGACGCCGATGCGGATGCCGATGCCGATGCCGATGCCGATGACGATGACGAAATGGACACCGACAGCGAGTCAGCAGATGAAGCGAGCGGGGGTTCTGATTCGTCGAGCTGCGGGTGTCAAACGGTGGGCGCAGACAGTATCTCGATAATGGAGCTGCTCTTCATATTCTAATCAATGTAAACTAAGACGGATTCATGAACTGCTGAGTTCCCTCGCCCATCACGGCAGACCTGCCAGAAACAATGCAATCAATATAGAATCAAGTGCTGTCTGTTCGATAAAATTGAATATCATTTGCATCTCGGTGGCGTATCTGAGATGCTTTTGGTTGATTGCCCTGCTTCCAGAAGAATACTTTTCATGAGACACAAAACGATTGAACACACTGAATAATATCAACCCCAATATTTTACCATGTTGTCCTCTCAACGTAGTTGGGATAGCCTGCATCTTCACACTGCTTGGCATTCTTCTATCAGGTCTACCACTGAGCGCGCAGCCCCATATTTCCCAGCCAAAATCCACTCCCATTCACGTCACTATTCTTTTTTCGGCGCCTGAAAGCAATCGTGAACAGTCGATACTCGACACCGTACGAACTCGTCTCAGCAATGTTCCTGTGGCGCTTCGCGTTCGGCAACTTTCTACAACAACAGATGAGTCCACCATGGCGCAACTGGCGGTGGCCCAGCTTTCAAAAGACAATCCGTCAATGGTGGTATACTGGCGCAGTGAAACGGGGAAAAGGCGCACGATTCACTTTTGGGTCCAAAACCGAGGCAAGCCGCGCCACATCCGAAGAAATATCGGCGATACTGGAGAAATGAGTGAAGGAGATGTAGTTGCATTAATTGCCGTAACCACCATTGAGCTATTTATAGAGAACAAAGAACTGTTTAGCGAAAGTGCGGACATTCATGCGACCCAGCATCCCTCTTTGACAAATCAACAACCCCGGCAGCGACAGGAAGAGTCAGCAAAAAGCGCCGGTTCAAAGTTGCCGCGATGGTTTCTCGAAGTCGGATACGGCCTTATGGCCAACACGCCAACGCCCCGGTTTTCCCAGATGGTTCGCACAAATGTCGGTTTTCGGTTATCTTCTACGGCACGACTATATGGCGGACTTGCCGGGGGCAGCGCCATGAAAAGCACAGAATCACAAGTTTCTGTTATTGCAAGAATGTTTCCCGTCTACTTCGGGGGAGCCGTAATGACACCTCATCCCCAATTTCGTGTGGGGTTAGTTGCCGGCGTTGCGGTTGTTCCACTGTACCGAAAGCTTGACAGCAACACCAGCGAGATCAGTGTTAAGGATTCCGGATGGAAAACTGAACTCCATCTCGAATCCCTGGCCAAGTTCGAAATCGTACTGCGCCGTCACCTGAACCTTTTTGGAGCGCTCGGCGGACAACTCGCTCTTCGGCGCATAGAATATAGAATACAGGACGGTCCCACCCTGTTTGATGAGTACTGGATTTTTCGGCCCGTCATCTGGACGGGATTACAGGTCGCTATTTTTTAGTTCCCGCTTTGAACCGGTGACAACCACCAATGGGTGATGATGGAAAAAAAAGCAACATATCATATTGTTTCTAGCGAAAACCAAATCGTTGACAATGAACCGGCCAAAACCAATCTCGTCGATTTGCTGCTGGCGACACGAGTAATCAATCAGGACCCAAGAGCGGAAAAAGAACTGATGGCACGCGTTTTCGACGCCACCCTATCCACCGTATCCTACGCATTGCAGTTTCGAGAGAATGTAGACGATATTGTACAAGAATCTCTTTTGGAAATACTCCATTCAATGGAACAGTATCGAGGAGAATGTTCTTTGGAAACATGGGCCCGCAAAATATCCGCCCGTGCTGCGGTCCGGGAGATTCGAAGGAACGAACGAAGACGAAAGCTATTTTTCTGGTTTCAGGCGCCGTCCGCCCAGGAGTCTGTGGCCGAAGACCACCTATTAGACAAAGTGCTTGGAAAAGAACTGCTGCTGCTCATCGGTCGACTTCCGCCCAAACAACAAATCGCAATTCAGCTTCGCTTTGTACACGAATTGGGACTAACAGAAATTGCGCAGATCGTGAATTCTTCAGAGGAAACCGTACGAAAACGAATCCAGATTGGCAGAAAGCGGCTACAACAAATGATAAAGAATTCCCCGGTCTTGAAAGACTGGTTAACTGAAGGAATGGGTTGACATGAGCAAATATAGCAACACGTCCTCCGACACATCCACCGACAACGCGGTGAATGACAAGCTTGTTGATGCTGCGTTGGAGAAACTGCCCAAATCCGCGTCGCAAATATCTCTACATGGCGGGGACAATGACATCTCAAGATTGAACACAATCAACAAAGCGCTTTCAAAGTACCATTTAAATCAATCCCATCGACCGCATCGACCATATCGGCGTCACGTACCCATCGTTGCCGCAGCCGCCGCAATCATCACATCTGTGACGGTGGCTTCCGTTTGGTGGTCATCTAAAACGGCGCCTTCCAGTTCAACCCAAGGCGACGACCGCGCCCCATTAACAAACATTCCAATTCCTACGGAGGATAAGCCGTTTTCGCCGACAACTGTTTCCCAATTAATTCCCCACAGCCGTTTCACGCTGCTTCATGGAAATGTACGATGCAATAACAACGGGGTGCAGCTGGGATCAAAAGTACCGTCGAACCAATGGATTGAAACCGGAGAGGGTGAAATCAACTTTCAACTACCCTCGGGGATTGCAGTGGGGTTGACAGAACACTCCGCTGTTTCGGTGCTGTGGGAAAGCCGCAGGGGATTTTACATTTCCCTAAACTCCGGGCAAGCGTTGTTCTCAGTTGATCCGAATGATAACCGAGACCGATTGGTTGTGGATACGCCGCGCGGTGTGATTCACGTGAGCGGAACATTGTTCAGCGTCCGCGTTGAAAATTCAGGTGATACGTCGGTACATTTACATAAAGGACAAATCCACATCGAATGTTCGTTGGGCACTCCCCTTGATCTTCTACCGGGACAAACGGTGCATCTGGAAAGCGGGAAGCATTCTGTTTCAGCCATACCTCAAAAAGGAGATTCACCTATTTTAATGCAACTGCGAAAAATTGGTTGCATTGATGAAGGCACCGTGTTCACAGAGTTGGATCCGGGCGGCTGTGATGCCCCAATCACTCCCGGGGACTCAAATGTCGACAAGGAGAAAACAGCGTCCCCGAACCACCGAAAAGGCGCAGGTTCCCCTATGGGAGGCGCACAGGTTGTGAAACGACTCCTGTTGGAAGCACGCGATGCACAAAGGGAGCGTCGTTTCAAGGATGCAGCTACCGCGCTGAGAAAGCTGATTGCCGCCTATCCGGGAAACAAGGAATCTCATACCGCCATGGTAACCCTGGGCCGGCTGGAATTAAAACACTTCGGAAATCCATCCGGAGCAATGCAATACTTCTCGGCGTACTTGAACAAAAACGGTCCCTTGAACCAAGAGGCACTTCATGGAAAAGCATCAGCGGAGCGAGAACTTGGTTTGACAATTCAAGAAAAGAAAACCCTTTTGCGGTTGGTATCTCAGTATCCTGAAGGCGTTGCGGCGGATGCAGCCCGAAAACGTCTGCGGCAACTGTCGGCGGATCCTCGCTAGCAATGTCGTTTTGTGCTACAAACTAGTATGTCCATCTTCAGCATTTATTTACCGAAATATATTCTCGAAAATTTTTTTCGTTGTGCGCTGGTGGTTCTTCCCTTGCACGCATGCACTGTGGTGGATTTCGTTGGCCGGTACCACGGTGACACTGGCGTCGATTCAACGACAGCAACGGATTCACAAGTCGACACCGAGTCACAAGTCGACACGGCTTCATCTTTGCCTACGGCGGACGAATGCGAAACGAAGTACAGCACGGCCCTTTTCTGCGAAGGTTTTGAAAACGGTCTGCCCACAAACCAACGACGACTAAATGGTACACTCAACATTTCCACAACCCAAGTGCACACCGGCAGCGCAAGCCTTCAAGCAATCACCCACGAGGCAAACAGTATCTCTTCGATAGTAACGAGCTTTCCCCCCATGTACGATGGCACCTTGTACTATCGAGTGTATGTGTATCTACATAATGCAGCACGAGCGAAACTCATCGGATTTGAAGGTGTCAATCCAGACAATGAAGAGATTGAGGACACGGTAGATATTTCCATTACAGATGATCACAGACTTGCCGTGTACAATCACAATGATATCAGAACGTTCCTTTCCGTCTCCCAGCAACATCTGGACAACGAATGGTTTTGTATGCACGGCAAGGTTGAAATCTCCCAAAGCGGCTTAGTGGACGTGGGGATCAACGGCACATCCATGGTGACCACCGACCGACACTCAACAGTCCCGGAACACGGCTGCAGCGCCGTTGCTTTTGGAATTGTTTGGTCAGGCGAAGTCGAAATAGAAAAACAGGTGTTTATCGACAACATTGTGGTGGATTCTCAACCAGTAGCGTGTGACTAAAAGGAGACACAGATTCCGATTCGGGTTCGGACACATTCATACGAAACGTCACAGAATACCATCAAAGTGCGCAGTAATGTGAAAATTTGAGATTTTACTTTTCAAAAGACTGGAACAACTGTTGGCTGCTCGAAGGGTGAAAGGGGAAGAAGTGATTGGAATTGAACCGCGCCAATTATTCCGCTTCGCTGGTGAGATCGCGTCGATCATCAATCCCAGGGGGCGGTGCCTCCTGAGAGCGCGTCGACGAGGGCATCGTTGTACCACGAGTTGGCGCCGAGATCGTAGATGCCCCAGTCGTGGGCGTTCACAAAATCAAAATAGGAAAAGGCGAAACCGCGAGCAAAGCATGCATCGCGCACATAGGTTGCCCACGCCACCTGCTCCCCGGCATCGGGCGTGTTGGCGGTGCCCCATTCGTCGGCTACAATAGGTTTGTTGTGTGCTTGGGACCACGCCTGCGCTCGGTCCAGAAGGGTGGTGATGGGATAGGTATTTTCGGATGTTTCGGACCAATGGATGTCATTTTCACAGCCGCTCCATCCCTGGTGGGTATAGCAGAACGGTTCATAGGGATGCACGCCGCCCATGTAGTATTCTCCGGCGGACGCGGGAATTGTAACATCGGCCAGGTCGCCCTTGCCCCAAAACGGTGGGCTGTACACGATAATTCGAGTGGGATTGGTGGCACGGATACTTTCTGTGGCAGCGGCGTACCAGTCAGACAGTACTGTATCTAAATTGTCGTGGGATTCGTTAATGGGTTGAAAGACAAGCTGAGGGGGGGCATCTTTGTAGTGATCTGCAATTTGGGTCCAAAGGTTAACAAAAATCGTTTTCCATTGATCCGTTCCAGTTTCAAATCCGCCCGCTTCGAAAAAGTTCAATATTACCGCCATGTCCCGGTCGAGAAAATCGTACACCCGTGCGTCGAGTTCCGAAAAGAAACCATCGCTCAAGGTGTTGTTCTCGTCGTCGCTGTAGTTTTTATTGCTGCCGCTCTCGCTCTGTACGAACGCCCAAATACGAACGGAATCGAAACCGGCATTTTTAATCACATCCGCATATGACGATGAGTAGGTTTTGCCCCATCCGGGGGCACCGTTTAGCAGAAACGCCTTAATATTGATTCCCCTTCCGAGAAGATCACGCATTTTCCAGGGATCAATGGCTCCATCGGTATCGGTATCCGAGTCCGTGTCTGAATCTGTGTCCGAATCGGAGTCAGCGTCCGAATCGGTATCGGAATCTGTATCTGTATCTGTATCTGTGTCAGTGTCTGTATCTGTGTCAGTGTCGGTATCTGAATCTGAATCTGTATCTGTATCTGTGTCAGTATCTGAATCTGAATCTGAATCTGTATCTGTATCTGTATCTGTGTCTGTATCTGTGTCGGTGTCTGTGTCTGTATCTGTATCTGTGTCGGTGTCTGAATCGGAATCCGTGTCTGCATCAGCGTCTGTATCGGCGTCAGAATCGGCGTCTGCGTCAGCGTCGCTGCTTGAAGGGTCCTCCCCCGACTGGCTTCCGCAGCCGGATACCAGCAACTGAAATCCAAGGATAAGAATAAATGTTCGTACTGTAAAAATCGGCATTCAGGGTACCTCCATTTTTTTGAATAACCTCGTTGATTAATTCATTCCAGCCGGGTTCGCCAAACAAACAATGTTCCCGAAACGCCTCGGCGGAAGATAATATTCGCGCCGAAAAATCGGCTCAAAAATTTCAGAGTCCAGCCTACAACTCTACTTCGTCTTGGGTGAGTACTTTGTCATCGCCGTAGACAGCACTGTATAGCGCGTCGGTGTTACCGTGGGAGTCGCTTTCAAATCCCCACCAAGTAGACCAATACGTCCAGTAGGGTTGGGTGGCTTTTATTTCCGGAATATTGGGCATCTGTCCGTTTTCGGTGATGGCGATGGGTTTTCCGCCTCCCAGTTCCCGAAGCGTATTGTGAACATAGTCCTCGTAGTTGTGACCGTACTCCAAATAGATATCTACGCCGAGCACATCCACATACTCGTGACCGGGAAAATACTGATTAATGTCGGCGCCGTTGGAGAAATGATTCACGGACCACACCCATACGAGATTGGTCAGTTGACGTTCATAGGTATAATACTCCCACATTTGAATCCACAGTTCGGTAAATCGAGTTTGTCCTCCCCACCAGAACCATCCACCATTCATTTCGTGAAAGGGTCTCCACAGCACGGGAATTCCCTCATCACGCAATTGCTCCAGGTAGTCGGCGATGACTCCAATTCGTTCCATATGGGTTTCATTGAGAGCGCTCCCCTCGGTGAGGATTTCGTCCATGTACTGGTAATCTCCGTTGAAGCCGGACATTGTGTCGAACCCTGCGCCATCGATCTGATCTGGTTGAACTAAATGATCATGCAGCTGAATGACTGATCCCTCATTATAGTATGCGATGGCATTGTCCACGACATCCTGTCGATTGTGAAGATTCCCAGTGTAAACATCTCCAAAATCACTGGAATAAAGAGCGGGATATTTATTTGTTCGTTGATACACGTATTGATCGCGAGTGGAAGGGAATCCTCCATCAGACCACATACTTTCCTGCCCCGACATCGTTTGCTCACCGCTAATGTCATACAGATACTGTAGGAGATTCTGGGCGCCGACATCCGCATTGGGGTTACTATTTACCACATCGCCGTCTGAATCCGTATCAGCGTCGCTATCAGAGTCGCTATCCGAATCGCTGTCAGAGTCGCTATCCGAATCGCTGTCAGCGTCGCTATCCGAATCGCTGTCAGCGTCGCTATCCGAATCGCTGTCAGCGTCGCTATCCGAATC
>JAFGXQ010000103.1 GCA_016936575.1 Deltaproteobacteria bacterium | reverse complement strand
TATCGCTGTCCGCGTCCCCATCCCCGTCGCTGTCGGAATCCCCGTCCGCATCGGAATCGCTGTCACTGTCACTGTCCGCATCCGCGTCCACGTACTGAGTATCGCCCGATTCACTTCCGCAACCGATCACTACTCCCAACGCAACAACCAATATCCAAACTCTAGACATGTAAGCCTCCTGAAAAAATGTCCTTACCCTAACACCGCCTTCTGAGTGTCATTTTGTGCGGGTTGGGGACCATAAATCTCCAAAAAAAACCACGAAGTTGTCCTTCATAACGGTTAAAATGTACCAATAAAAGAAAAATGAACCTCGGCTCGATAGGTGGTACACTTCAGAAACGTGATGAAACCAAACCGACATGGAACCGCGCCGTCCGCGGACAAACCGATTGCGCTCCGATTCTACGGTACCGACCGGGAAATGGCCGCCGGAATCAAATCCGGCCATCCCGGCGCCATGGAAGCGCTATTCGACCGTTACGGCAGCCATGTGGAGCGTATTGTCAATCGGTTGCTAGGTATGGATTCAGAATTTTCTGACGTGGTACACGACATCTTTGTGGCAGCGTACACCAATATCCGTTCATTAAAAGACGACGCTGCAATCAAGGGGTGGATCACGTCTCTCGCAGTGTTTACCGTGCGTCAACGCATTCGCAAAAGAGCGCGGCGTCGCGTACATTGGGTGTATGATGCCGATATTTCAGAAGCGCAGTCCCATTCCCCTACCCCGTCCGATCGGGAATTACTTCAGGTCACCTACCGGGTGTTGGACGAAATGAACGCCGATGAACGAATTACGTTTTCACTACGATTCATCGAAGGCATGGAAATAACCGAAGTCGCATCTGCCTGCGGCGTTTCCCCTTCTACCGTGAAGAGGCGCCAGAGAAGAGCGGAACAGAAATTTTTAACCCTGGCGCGCAAGTTTCCTGGGCTCCTGGAGCAAATTGAACGCGGGGACCGCTGGAGAACCCAATGACGTCACAACAGGAAAAATTGTTCAAGTTCGGAGAGCAAATCGGCGATATTGAATCCCGTTTTCGCCGGGATGAAAGTCGATTGGGCGAAGTGAAAAGCCGGCTGTCATTTGTGGCCGCCGATTACGCCCAAAGTGCATTAAATCGGATTCCGGTTCGCGTGACGGTCATTGCCGTAGCAGCGGCGGCAGCGTTCCTGGTGTATGTTCTGCTGCTGTTGAAACCCTCGGTTTCCGCCACATATAATGGCCATGCGCTGACCGAGGGAGAATGGATATCATCCGGCGATCAGGCACACTCAGCCATTGAGTTTTCTGACGGCGCCGCTGTATCGCTGCAGGCGCACAGTCGGGTGCGTGTGAGGCAGTTCCACGCCGACGGCGCCCAATTGCTGCTCGAAGCGGGCAGTATCGATGTATCGGTTCCCCCTCGGGAAAATACCCGCTGGAACATTGATGTGGGCCCGTATGGAATTCGGGTCACCGGTACCCGGTTTTCGGTTTCATGGGACGGCGACACAGAGGCCATAACCCTGAAAATGATTCAGGGCACGGTAGCGGTTTCCGGGCCGATGATTACCGGCATGAAAGAAGTGCGAGCCGGCGAACGCCTCACTGCATCGACCCGCTCCGGGCGAATGGAATTTGTGGCCGGTCAGGCTGCGCCGGGTACATCGAACCGAAAAGAAGAAAACCCCGTGGGGTCAGATACTCCCTCCACCGATCGGGGTGACGGACATTCTCCCAATCCTGTTGAACTTTCCGCCAACGCTGCATCGCCGCGAACAGCGCACCCTCGTTCAACAACGTCGCAATGGAAAATCGAAGCCGAAACCGGTCATTTTTCAAAAGCAGTTGACCTGGCCAAACGCGCCGGGATTGAATCGCTGTTAAACACAGAAAGCGCCGACGCGTTGCTGCTGCTGGGAGACGCCGCGCGACACAGTGGAGACACGGCGCTGGCAGAGCGAACGTATCTGAAAGTGACCACGCGCTTCAAACGAAGCCAGAACGCGGTGAATGCCGCATTTGCTATGGGGGTCATAGCCTTCGATACCCGACACAATTATCAAAACGCGGTCAAGTGGTTTTCCACTATTACAAATAAACCGGGTAAACCGCATCCCTTGCGCCGGGAAGCGGCCGGACGCTTAATGGAGGCATATCAGCGACTCGGCAATACCGAAGCCTCACAAAAAACAGCAAAAATGTACATATCGGATTACCCCACCGGCCCCCACCGGCCCCTGGCAGATCGCCTGAGCCATACACAACACGAGTAAACGCTTCCTCCACCGCTTCCGCCAACGAATCCTGCGATGTTTTTCAACAACAGGGTTACAAATCACCACAGGAATGCTATATGGGAGTCGCTTTGTCGTATAAATTGATTAAAGAAAGTTCAAATAAACGTTCGAAAAGAAACAAAATGCGAATATTTTCAGCCAATCATTGAGAGTATATGCTTTTCAGCAGAGCAAAACGAAAAAAGAGCCGACTATGGCTCACCGGAATCCTCGACTCGGTCACCCCCAAAATCGACGACAGCATCGTCTTGGTCGCGAAGCGTACCTACGGATACTCCGGAAATCTACGTGTTGTGGGCGACTATCTCTCCAAACACAGCACCAAAAAGATCTATTTGTTTTTCGAGGGTACACTTTCTGATTCGTTGCGCGCCCATCTAACCGAAAATCGCGTCACCCATTTATCCACATTCGATTCAAAAACCATGAAATGCCTGCTTGCGGCACAAACGTTGATTGTCGACCACTCCATTCGCGACTGCTACATTCACAGCAAGCGCGCGGGGCGCAAGGTTGTCAACCTGTGGCACGGGGTCCCCATCAAACGAATTGAAATGGCGATTCCCGGTATTGAAAAAGCTCACCTCGATACCATTGAACAAAATGCGAAAATCTATGACATGATGATCGCTTCGAGCCGAGTGGACCAGCTGGCGATTTCGTCCACATTTCATGTGCCCTACTACAAGGTGCTGCCCAGCGGGCTTCCGCGATATGATCTGTTCTTTGCCGACCTGAGCGAATACGTCGATTTGGCGGAACAGCAGAAAAATATCGATTCCGCCAAATCCGGAAAAAAACTCGTGTTGTATGCGCCCACATTTCGGCAGCATCATCCTTCACCGTGTGAGCAAAACCAACATGCCCTGCGAAAGCTCGCCGCAGAACTGGAGCCGCTCGGATTTCAGCTGGGCATTCGCACCCATCAGTACGACAATTCGGCCGCTATCTTCGAAGACGACAAAAACATCGTGATGTACACCGGCCCGAAATTCGCCGAAACCAACGTGGTGCTGCGCAACACCGATATTTTAATTACCGACTTTTCAAGTCTGTGGGTGGATTATCTGTTCATGAACAAGCCCATCCTCGGCTTCGCCACCGATTTAGACGCCTACAAAAACGAAGAACGAAACTTTCTGTACGACCTCGACGACATCTTCCCCGGCCCTTTCCACAAAACCGACGAAGCACTCATCGCTGATCTTATCTCCATGATAAAAGAACAACGCTTCACTGTAGATCACGCCTACCAGAAAAAACTGCTCCTCCCCCCCGAGGAAAACATCCCAAATATCACCCAACAAGTCTGTAGCGCCATTTTAGAGTAGGGGCGGTTCGCGAACCGCTCTTTGCCCTTCTCTTTTCTTTTTACACGTGATCGCCGTGTTCAGAAGGCGAACATCTCCTGCAGCGTTTCGCAAATTCGTTGTTGCACGCGAGGGGAAAGAGTGCCGAGTTTTTTTACCAATCGCTCTCGGTCCACGGTACGAACCTGATCGAGAACCACCTGGCCGGTTTTATTCTGAAACCGACAATCCACCCGGGACGGATAATTTCGCCCTTTTGAGGTCAGCGGCGCAATAATCACCGTTCGAAGATGTCTGTTCATCTCATCAGGAGAAACCACAACGCAGGGTCTTGTTTTCTGTATCTCCGCACCGACCGTAGGGTCCAGCACAATAAGATGAACCTCAAAGCGGGCTACCACTCCCATTCCTCCGTGTCCCATTTCGTCCCCGATTCAGACAAATCATCCACTATACGTTCGTCTTTTTCAAACGCCATCTTCTGATATGCTTCATCCCAGTTTTCTCTGATTTTTCGTTGATGGGGGCGAATAACCAGCTCGTTTTCCTTTACCGTCATTTCCACGCGTCCGGACAGACCGCACTGCTTCAACATAGGCTTGGGTATCCGCACCCCTTGACTATTTCCAATTTTAATAATTGTCGTTTCCATATCCATAATGTAATTACAATGTAGCTATCTCGCAACGCTTTTCAGCACAAACATCCCACCATTCCCCCTCAACATAATCCAACATTCCCCGTAAAGGCCGTTCGCGAACCGCCCTTCAGCTACACCGCGCCCACGAGGGACGCGGACAGGATATGGCGTGGCCATATACCCTTGCGGGCCTGGCGGATTAATCGGCGTAATGAAACCAAGGATTCCCCTCCAGCCGCAACGGCTTATGACGCAGTCATATCCTGTCCGCGGAACTTGTTTCCGCGGCAACGCAGAATTGCAAGGCGAAATATTTTTCGCCCCTACGGGTGATATTTATACCCATCGCAACAATCGACAAATATTTATTGAAAATGACGAATTACGGAATACAGGCGCCGTTGTAGGGCAAACTCGAACCACACCCTTGTGAACCTCCTGGACACCAAGTCTCGTCATCACAAGCATACGTGCATGTACTTCCAAGACAATAAGCATCTAAAAGACTAGCACTTGCTCTACAAGTCGCATCACCAGAGCATGCTTCTCCAAAATGTTCAAAAGCAAAACAGCTTGTCGACGGCACCCAAACCGACTGTGTTCCTGATTCTGCAGTCTCTCGCGCTATACACCCTAGCCCATCGCTTAAAAATGAACCCGATGTACATGCGGGAAGACAAACATAGTGATCATTCAACCCAGTTCCATCAAAATCCTGTGCACAATAATAGTTGTCAGGACACTGATTTTTTAACGTACACTCCCAAGTCTCACTCCCATCCACCCAACAAGTACATGTTCTATCCGGTGTGCAGATTCCTAATGGGGAGGGGTTTGCGGCTGTATCTGCTCTGCAATGCGCATTTTGTAGGCATTCGTGGCAG
>JAFGXQ010000102.1 GCA_016936575.1 Deltaproteobacteria bacterium | reverse complement strand
CAATAAAGCGCCAATCACTCGAATCAGCGACACACCGGATAAATCCAACGCACCTTTGTATCTGCGGAATGTTCGCAGACTTAATATTTCCGAATTGTATCCGTATCCAAAGGAGTCAACTGCTTTGGAGGCAACCATGACAGAAATACAACGCGCTATCCCCGCACGAATCGCGGTCGTCGACGATTCCCGTTCCATCACCCTGTACCTGTCCAATCTGCTTACATCGAAAGGATACATTGTTCTTGAATTCACAGACAGTGAAGAAGCGCTGATAAAAATCACCCATGATGCGCCCGACCTCGTACTGCTTGATATTCACATGCCCAAACTGAATGGATATGAGCTGTGCAGCCGTTTGAAAAGCATGCCGGCGTTTAAACAAATTCCCATTATCTTCGTGAGTACCGAACACGACAAAGATATAAAAGTGAAAGGGTTCAGCCTCGGCGCTCAAGATTACATCACCAAGCCGTTCGAAAAAGAAGAACTGCTCGCGCGGGTGGAAACCCACCTGCACCTGGCCGATCTCCAGAAGGAACAGGCCGCCATCAGCAATCGGCTCGCGCGACTTGTGGCCGGGCAGGTGGATGAAATCTCATACGCCCAGCTCGGAACCATCAAGGCGCTGGCCAAACTCGCCGAATATCGCGATGAAGATACCGGCGCCCACCTGTTTCGCGTGGCTGAATACTGCCGCACCCTCGGTAACTGGTTGCTCGAGAACAAACAATATTCGGTAACCAGGGAATTCATCCATACGGTCGCTGAAGCCAGTGCCCTCCATGACATTGGAAAAGTCGCCATTCCGGATGCGGTGTTGCTGAAACCCGGCAAACTCACGCCGGAAGAATTCGAAATCATGAAAACCCATTCGGCCATGGGCGCGAAAACGCTCAAGTCGGTGAACGCCACTCACACCCACAACCGCTACCTGTCCCTCGGAACCGATATTGCGCTGTCGCACCACGAAAAATGGAACGGTGAAGGGTACCCGCTGAAACTCTCGGGAAAGAAAATTCCCCTGTGCGGACGCATCGTGGCAGTGGCAGATGTATACGATGCCCTTCGCTCCAAGCGGGTGTACAAACCCGAGTTCCCCCATCAGAAGGCATACGACATCATCGTGAAAGATTCCGGCACGCACTTCGACCCGGTGTTGGTTGACGCGTTCAAAGATAGCGCCGCAGCATTCGACAAAATCTGGGAAAAATTCAAAGAGGAACCGTAGCATCCTGAGTCGGGGTCTCCCCCATGACCTACTCTCTGTAAAATAAATCCCCCCATTTCTTCACGAAAATGTTACAAAGACTAGCAAGGCGCGGTTGTGCTGGAAACCAACTCTGCCTGTTAAAAAAAACATTGAGATAAGGGGAACTGTATATGGCATTCAGAAATTTGGTAATGCTGGGTCTGCTGCTCAGCCTTGTAATGGGTAGTTGCACGCAAAGCCCGAGTAATGAACAGGTTATCGAAAACGATGCGGACGCCGACTCGGATGGCGACGGCGATAGCGATTCCGATAGTGATGGGGATAGTGATGGGGACGGCGACGGGGATTCCGATAGTGACGCGGATGGAGATGGGGACAGCGACAGTGATACCGATTCAGACGGTGATACAGATAGTGACGGGGACAGCGATTCAGACAGTGACACCGATAGTGATACCGATTCAGATTCGGATTCAGATAGCGACACCGATTCAGATAGTGATACCGATTCAGATAGTGACACCGATTCAGATAGTGACACCGATTCAGATAGTGACACCGATTCAGACAGTGATACCGACGCTGACAGCGACACCGATTCAGACACGGATACCGACGCTGATACGGATAGCGACACAGACACCGATACAGAAATCGATTACATACTCTCATTCTCACCGCCCAGTGGAACATTCATGGGCAGTGTTTCAGTTGAAATCAGCGCCAGTCCTGCCGCCGAAATCCGATACACCACCGACGGCAGCACGCCTACACCCTTCTCCCCTGTGTACAGTAGCGCCGTTTCAGTCAGCAACACCACCACCGAAATTCATGCCGCCGTTTTTGAAGGAGAAGAAATGGTCGCGCAGGATACCGGCGTGTATATTCCGCGCAGTCAAGACATCTCGTTGGACTTGCCGATTGTGGTCATCGACAACTTCGGGGGTGGAGAGCCCGACCGCGAATATGTGGATGCGGTGTTCATGGCCTTCGACCTTCAGGGCGGCACAGCTTCAATCACCAACACGCCGGATACCGCCAGCAGCGTAGGATTTCACTTGCGTGGCCAATCCACCGCAACTTTTGACAAACGGCCCTATCGCCTGGAACTTCGCAAACCCGATGATGAAGATCGTGATTTGGAAGTCCTGGGTATGCCCGCAGAATCAGATTGGGCGCTTCGCGGGCCGTTCGTAGACAAAGCACTGATTCGCGACGCCTTCCATTACGGATTGGGCGCCGACATCGGTATGCAGGCTCCAAGGTTCGCATATTGTGAGCTTTACAAAAACCTCGATGGGGGGACCCTCGGCCCTGAAGATTACGAAGGGGTGTACCTTCTGGTTGAAACCATCAAAAACTGTAAACGCCGACTGAACCTGAAAGAACTGGAACCCGACGACACCGATGACGACAAATTGTCGGGCGGCTACATCTTCAAATTTGAATGGCAGGCGTCAGAAGAACCTTTGCTCCAGTGTCCAGGAACCGAAAACTGCTGGAGCGATCTCGAAATCGTCGATCCGATAGATATTATTGACCTGCAATCCAATTGGCTCGCAAGCCATTTGTACGATTTCAGCCAATTGCTCCACACCACCTCGGTAACCGACATGGGCAGCTACGCCGTATATATCGATGAAACATCGTTTATCGATCAGATCATCATCAACGAAATCGGACGGGAGGCAGATTCCTACATCCGCAGTGCCTACTTTTACAAAGACCGCGACGACATTTTGTTCGCAGGACCATTGTGGGACTACAACCTCTCGTTGGGCACCGGATTTGACATGATGGGCCTCGAAAACCTGGCCACCTCCGGCTGGATGTACGAGGTAAACGCCACCCGCAACAACCCCAGCAATGACTGGTTCTTCACCATGATCAACGAACCGGCATTTCATCAACTGATTGTTAACCGCTGGAAAGAATTGCGACAGGGGGAACTCTCCAACACGTCACTGAATGCGCGAATCGATGCACTGGCAGCGCCGCTAGCCAATGCGGCTGCACGAAATTTTGAACGGTGGAACAACCTCAACACCTCGACGGTCGGATTTTTCACTTCACCAACGTCGAGCACCTGGCAGGAACAAATCGAAATTCTGCGCACCTGGCTCACCGAACGACTGGCCTGGATGGATAGCCAGTGGCAATAAGACCGAAGTAGTCGTTTCGCCCTTCAAAAAAACTTTCGCATTTCAACATCATCTGCAATGTAAATATCTCATAAATCTATGATTTTTGCTGGCGTTCCGCTTTGCTTCCATTACACTCTTCGCAGTAAAACCCAAACTTGTGAGCCCAAACTTGGGAAAAGGATTTTCACCATGGTGATACGAAAACTCAGCACCCTGCTTGTTCCGTGTGCACTGGCAATCAGCGCCGTCATACTGTTCAGTGACCTGGCGCAAACCACGTCAAAAAATGCGGATTGGCAACATTTAAAAGACGGACGCGACGTTTTTTTAGCGGCATGCGCGGCCTGTCACGGCATGGACGGCGCCGGCAACAAGCAGTCCAGCGTGGCGTTTGAAACCGAGCTGCCCGATTTTACAGACTGCAACTTTACGTCAAGAGAGCCTGCGGCCGATTGGTACCAGATTGCACGCATCGGCGGGCCGGTTCGCGGGTTCGACCCGATGATGCCCGCATTCGGTGAAGCGCTCACCCCGGAGCAGCTCGAATCATCCATTACTCACATCAAATCATTCTGCGCCGACGACAAATGGCCCGACGGTGTATTCAATTTACCCAAAGCACTGGTGACCGGAAAAGCCTACCCCGAAGACGAATATATGTTTTTATTTTCCTTCACGCCAGGTGGACTCACCGAATTTCAGGGTAAATTCGTTACCGAAAAACGACTCGGCGCCAGGCACCAGCTTGAACTAGCCGCACCGTTCGTTGTGAAACAAATCATGCGCGAAGGTTCCGATGAATCCGCGTGGGGCGAAGGAGTGGGCGATATTGCACTTGGGTACAAACTCAACCTGCTGGCCAGTATTCGCAGTCTCACCATTATCAGCCTCTCCACAGAAGTACTGCTTCCCACCGGCGATGAATACGACGAAATCGGTAAGGGGTATTTCCGTTTCGAACCGTTTATCACGATGGGGCAAATCATTCCCCATGTGGGCTTTTTGCAGCTCCAGGCCGGCGCAGAACTTTCCACGCGCCCCGAAAAAGGAGCCCACGAGTTATTTTGGCGCGGCACCTACGGGCAGAGTTTTTCAAAAGACGGCTACGGCCGAACCTGGTCGCCCATGGTTGAAATTCTGGGCGCCAGGGAGCTCGAAGACGACGCAAATGTGGAATGGCACGTGGTGCCGGAAGTACAGGTCACCCTGAACCAGCGTCAACACATTATGTTTTGCATGGGTGCAAAAATTCCGCTTACCGATTTTGACAGCGGCGACATCCAGTACATGGCTTACTTGCTATGGGACTGGTTCGACGGTGGTTTCACCGAGGGCTGGTAGGAGGACGATATGACAACGCACAAATCTATTCCCGGTTTTTCAATCGCTTCGCTTTCGACGATTTCGGCTTTCGCTATTCTGCTTGGCGGTACCGCCGTTTCTGCGCAGCAAACCGTAACCGCGAACCAACTCTTCTCCGTGTCGAGCAATTGCCAGGCTTGCCACAATGGCATGACTGAAGCGAACGGAGGAGATGCATCCATCGGAGTTCAGTGGCGCGCTTCGATAATGGCCAACGCATCCAATGACCCATACTGGCGCGCTTCGGTGCGCAGAGAAACCATCGACCACCCGCTGGCAGACAAGGCCATCGAAGACAAATGCGCCACCTGTCATATGCCCATGGCCCGATACACGCAAAAAACAAACGGACAAAGCGGTACGGTGTTTGCTCATTTGCCCGACAGCTTCGGACGCAACGCCCAGCCGACCGCACCTTTCGCCAAAGACGGCGTATCCTGCAGCGTGTGTCACCAAATTCAAACCGACAATCTGGGAACTCCCGAGAGCTTTACCGGCGGGTTTCAGATTGCCTCCACGCAGGCCGCGGATGCCCAATCCGGCAGAGTGATTCACGGGCCGTTCGACATCGCTGCCGGCGTAAAAAATGTGATGCGTTCCGCCACCGGGTACACCCCGCAAAAATCTACCCATATTCAAGAATCTGAATTATGTGCATCGTGTCATACCCTCTACACCCATGCGCTGGACAAACACGGCAACGAAGTGGGCGTTCTGGCAGAGCAGGTGCCTTATCTGGAATGGCAACACAGCGACTACAACGAAGCGCAAAGCTGCCAGGAGTGCCACATGCAGGAAACCAGCGGGCCCACGCCCATCGCCAGTGTATTGGGACTCCCGCGCGACGATGTGAAAAAACACATTTTTATGGGAGGCAATGCGTTTCTGTTGTCGATGTTGAGCAAATTCGCCACATCGTTGCAAACGGCGGCCACTTCATCGGAGCTGTTACGCGCACGGGACACCTCGCTGGTGCAACTAACTCAAAATGCCGCAACCGTATCACTATCTGCGACACCATACACCGAAGAAGAGACCCATCTGACCGCGAGGGTGAGTATCTCAAACCTGGCAGGCCACAAATTGCCGACCGCATACCCCTCGCGGCGGGTATGGATAGAACTGAAAGTTACCGATCAAAACGGAAAAACGGTCTTTCACTCGGGACGCATACAGGATGGTGCGATTGTTGAAAACGAAAACGATATAAATTTGCGAAAGTTTGAGCCTCACTACGACATCATCACCGATGATACACAGGTTCAAATCTACGAGGCCATTCTGGGTAATCCTCAAAACCAAGTGACCACCGGCTTGCTTGAAGCCACACACTATATCAAAGACAACCGTATATTGCCTTCCGGTTTCGACAAAGACAGCGCGTCGAAAGACATCGCGGTAAACGGCGCGGCAAGCACAGATGACAGCTTTCAAGATGGCGAAGACATCGTAACGTATCAAATCGGCGTGTCGCAGCCGTCACAAGAATATGAAATTACCGCACGCCTATGGTACCAGTCCATCGGTTATCGGTGGGCAACCAACCTGGACGACTATGACGTGGCGGAACCGAAGCAGTTTATTCAGATGTATCGTTCCATGGACCTGAACACGTCGGCGACATTGCTGGCCGAAACCACCTTGACCATCTCCCGCAGCCCGCTCCCGCAGCCGGACACGCCAACCGACACAGACGCAGAATAGCGCAAATAAAAAAACACTCACATATGACAGGGAACATCTACAATTGCCAGCGTAAGCTGTGTTCCAGCCAATGTATCGCTTGATATGCGATCCCGAAACCCGGCACCGAACCACCCTTTCACGCTACCACTCAGAAGAGTAAAATAGCTCCCGCGCCCACATCGAATCCGCGCGCGGGTTCGGTGAGCCCACCCCATCAATGCACCCCATCAATGCACTCCATCAATGCACTCCATCCACTCCATCAACGCTGACAGTAATTATTTTTCCACTCCATCAACGCTGACAGTAATTATTTTTCCACTCCATCAACACTCCATCAACGCTGACAGTAATTATTTTTCCCTCCATCAACGCTGACAGTAATTATTTTTCCCTCCATCAACGCTGACAGTAATTAT
>JAFGXQ010000101.1 GCA_016936575.1 Deltaproteobacteria bacterium | reverse complement strand
TGTGTATGAACTTCCTGAAGAAGAAAAAGTCTGCGATGCCTGTGGCGGCATGCTGGACGAGTGGGAAGGTCAGGCAGATGAATCCGATGAGCCCGGTCACGGTAATTCAGGGAGTGTTTTTCACGGTAATCCAGGGAGTGTTGTTTGACGGTAGTTCGGCACCAACAACGGGAGTTAGGCAACTTTCCTATTGATGCTCTTTTCTGTGAAGAGGCGAGCCAAAACACTTCCGTCGTTGATTCGTTATCGAAATGGGAAAAACAAATATGGGATGGAACTACTGACAAGGGACGAGAATGCTTCCCCACCGATATTCTACAGCATCGCGTAGTTCGGTACGAATCTTGTCGTGGCCTAGAAGGTTGGACAGTGGTTTGCCTTGGATTGGACAACTTCTTTAACAGGAAATGTAAGCAATGGAAACAACCAGAAGACAAGCTGCTATTGCAAACTCCTGAGGCTGCAGCAGAGTTGGCTGGTGCGACGTGGTGCTTAATCCCATTCACTCGTGCGTTGGACACGCTGGTTATCCAAGTGTGCCACGATGGGCGATTTATAAATGTTCTTTTCGAAATATTCAACGAACATCGCGACTTTATTGAATGGCGAAACTGGTAAAGCATTTGAACTGGGAAGAAATTGGCTACCCCACCACTCTCACCCCAATTTCCGTCTCTCTGCCTTTATCCGTCCCCCGCTCCTTCTGACACGCCAGCGCTACTGCCCAGAAGCGGTCGGCGTGGCCTTTGTTTGTTCGTTCGGCGTCGAAGCTGACTTTGCCGGAGGGGAGGACTCTTTTTTTGATGGAGTGGATTTGCCCGACCAGTTCGCGGTCGCGGGGGAGGATGATGTCGCGTCGTTGCAGGAGGATTTTGAAGTCGGTGGCCCAGCGTTCTTTGGATTCGTTGGAGAAGGCTTCGGGGATTACCTGGGGGTAATCGCGGGAGAGGTTTTCGGCGAGGTTGACTGCGCTGCGCTCCGTCGCTCTCACTGCTACTTCGTCCAGCGGGCTGGACTTCGTACAGTTCGTGTCATGCCGATGCCGCTTTTGTCGATGGAAAGTCTGGCGACTGGTAAGGTTTCGAGGAGACGGCGCAGGTCGGCTTCCTGTTCGGAGAATGGAGTCTGGTTGTAAGAGCGGAGCAAGCGGCAGGTGAAGCGGGTGTTGTGTTCTTCGAATACGGCCAGTTCGGAACGGTCGTGGGTGCGTCCCACATCGAATCCGGCGACGATGCGGCCTTCGGGTTTGGGGATGTCAAAACACGCTACTCGTCTTTATACGCAGGCGAATGCGGCCGGCTCTCGGGCTGATTGGGCAGTCCTTCCAAAAGTATCATATCCGGGGTGTGGTTCACGTACGCTTCAAAAATGTATTCCGGCCAGTATAAAAATCCGGGGCCGTACTTCATGTACTCTTCATAGTTTGTGCAGCGGCCGGATTTTTTAGTTCGCTGAATTTCAGAACTGATGCACGTCTCCCACTCTGCCGCGGATGCGTCCAGCACCACATACGGTGTTGTGAACACCACGTGGGTATCGTCCTTTTCCGGGTAAGGTGGCGGGAGAATGCGAGCGTACCAGATTTCGCCTTTGCGCCCGTTGTATCCGGAGGGGCAGCGGGCCGTCAATTCTCGGTCGAGTAACAACTCTCGAAACTTTATTTTGCCATCGGATACACCAAGATGTTCATACAATCCCATTCTGGATGTATGAAACAGCCGCATCATTCGCAGCATGTCCGGGTCGGGAGTGATGGATTCATAAACAGCAGTGGCAACCGACGCGACGGTTTCCCGTGATGCGCCTTTACACACATCGAACATGGACCAGCAAAAGAAGAAGGTACCTGTCAACGGACTCATGGGCGGTCCGGTGGGCGTATATTCATTATCGGCCCTGTATAAAATATCATGAAACCACGACATTTGTGGCAACATCACAACCTGCTCTGTGATATGGGAGACAACATTCTGTACGTACATATATATTGCGTGATCCCACTTCAACGCAGACAGGTCTTTATTTTCAGCAATCTCCTTGTGAAATGCCTCGGCGCTCAATTTGCCAGTCTTCCATGAATTAATATCGACCACTTTGTTTTGGCGAAAACGAGATACTTCGCTAATGACTTTTTGGGACAGCGCACGGTTTTCCAATTTCTGAGCCAAATCAATGATGCCTGATGGCGCCATTGGCTGTCGCAGTTGTTCAGCGTCAGGATAAGTCCAATGCACACGAATTCTCGCGTCGAAATCAGATGTCACATCATCATCCGGATGAATCATGGCAGCGAGTATCTCACGGGGGTCATCGGCAAAATGCGTTTTTTTATACTGAACCAATCGTTCGACAGCGATGTTAACATTGGTTTCCCGAAGCTCCTTTTTCAGGGGCGATTCAAACACAGAAGAGATTATGTGCTGCACGTGTGCCAACAGCTTCGCATCTGTTTCCCGATTCTCAACATCTTTAATTGTGCGGTTCCATGCAATTTGTGCCAGGCTAACAGCCGCCTGCACCACTACAGGATTCGACGATGCTGGATGTACCAGCAGCTGTGAAGCCATCGTTTCCAGTTTTTCTGACATCTTGTCGACAGCAGCCTTTTGCGGCATGCCGTGAGTGTGCCGTTCCGCCGATGTAAAGCCACCGTGGGGCGTTGATGTATTCTTTGTTTTCGATTTTCGTTTCTTTTTACTCATTTTGCACTCTATGGTTACGTCTTTCGATTTTTCTTTCGGGATTTCTTTTGCTGCTTTCGCTTTTTCTTTTTGTCCTTGTTCGCCTTGAGCGGCTTAAGTGGCACTTCAAAAGCGTCCCTTTCCCAGAACGCCTGGCGCCTCGCCTCCGCATCTACTATGGTTTGTTCCCATTTTTCCCGGTCGGGGTGGGACAGCCCATGGATTTCATCTATCATTTTGAGTGCGCTGGCGCCGCTTCTCCATTCCGCATGGGGCAACAGCAACGGAATAAATTCTGGCGCAGCAATATGCTTCATGTTCTCAAGGGCAATTTCATCCTCATCCATATCTGCGTTTAAAATGGCGTCCACCACCCGTTTGCATGGCCAGGCCGCCAATACACTTTGAAGATATATTTCCGTGCCATCTCCTTTGCCGGGTATCGCTGCGGAGATCACCGCATCAATGGCAGCGCCGCCCAGCGACTTTAATGCGCGGTTCGCCGCTTCATTGGTGAAATCTCCAAGATCAGCTTCAATTACGTTAATCAAACCAGTTGCAAGGGGAGCACACATACCGGGCGTTTCTTTTTCCAATCGCGGAATCAGTTTGGCGATACGTAAAATTCGATTGTAATTCGTTTCGCTAACATCGGCCAACGCGTCAACCAGCGCTGGAACGACGATGTCCGGTCCCAGCGTCAGGCATTCATGTTCAAAATCAACAAACAGTTGCGGTCTTGCTGATGCGATGAGGTCTGTGATGCTTTTTGCGCGACTATCTGATTTTGCCACGACCATCTGATCATCTCGCGCCACCGTGGCATGGAAATACAGTGCTGTGGCAAGGGCCGCTTCGCTGTTGGCAATATCTTTTTCTTTGCTTCTACCCAGGGGCTGTTGCAACTCGTCCAATACGATGTAACTCTGTGCAATCCATTTCTGAAACGGCGTCAGCGCATTATCAACGTTGAGACCTTCAATCCAAGTGTGGACATCCCATTTGTTTTTTTTCGCAAGCGCTTCAAACGCCTCAAAAATAACAGAGGGAACCTGACCGGCGGAAGCGCTGCGAATCGATATCAGGGAATCGATAAAATCTGACCCCACAGGGGATTGCCCCCCAAGAAAAAAATTCATTTCTTCCTGCATCCATTCAGCGGTTTCCCAATCCTGCCTAAGCTGTCTGGCAAAAAAATGGCATTCAAGAAGATCCTCAATCAGAGGCAGATGACTTTGCTCGAAACGCTGTGCCGCTGGTACATATATTCTGCATGCCCAAACGGCTTTGCGCAAAATCGCTTCCGGCATGAAAGGCAGCATGAACACCACCAAAAAAGGCGACCCGTATTTTGTGGCCATGCTGCTCCATGAAAAGTGTTCCAGCTGTTTCAGCGCCTTTTCGGGAGTGCATTCGCAGATAAACTGCAATTGGGTCAGTAATGCATGCTCCGTCGCATCGTCAGGATTGTTTTCGATTTTCTCCTCGACAATTCGCAGTGCGTCCAAATCTTTGAACTGCCTGCAAATATCCGCAATTCTTGCGAATGAATCATTCGGCGGAAGTTCCTCAAGCAGTTTTCGCAACTGTGGCCCATGGGTCTCCAGATTCCCTCGGTTCGCAATCAACTTTGCCGCCAGATCGCATGAAAAATCATGATTCCGAATAAAAACATCAAAAATATTCTCCGGAATGCGCGGATAATACAGCCGGTTCAAATGCCTTAGCGACCACAGTACAATTTCATTGTCCGGATGCGCCAGCAATTCGCAGAATTTTTCATATGAATAAAGCAATTCTTCAGTGTGGTTGTTCATGGTCTGATGATTCTTTCCGGTTAAAAGTGTTTCGTCGAAATCGATAACAAATCATCCGCAGCAATTCCAGCTCCAAATACCAATAAACGCCGATGCGAATACGAGGTGTATCGCTCTACCCGTCAGGGAGATTTGGCGTTCAGCATTTCCGCAATACGTGCGGCATTCATAACCCCTTTGTACACATACAGCGCTCCTGGAACATCATCTCCAAGGACCTCTTCGCTGACACGCAGTCGGCTGGAGAAGGCGAAAACGATTCGCTGGGGGAGACCGGCCTCTACCAGTTCAACCCGTTTCCAGACGGCATCGCGACTCCAGAACCCCATCACTTCAAGGTATGCCACTTCACCTGTGCTGTGATGGACGAAGGTGAGGTCTGGAATGCAGAGCCCAACCCCCGGCAGTTCCAGCACGTCAGTCGAAGGAGAGGCATTCCATTCAGAGCCCAGTTTATTGAATCGTTCGAGCAGAACGGCGACTTCATCAGCAAGCCGGGGTTCATCCGGCGTAGAATCCCCCTGGGATTCGCCTTCCATGTGAAACCGGAGTGGCTGCTTCTCTTTGCCCCAAATCACCTGTGCGTCGAGTTTCCACGTGCCACATTCGTCCAGCGCCGGTACCAGCGATGCGAGTTTCAATCCGTATTTCGTCCCCTGTCTGAACATGCTGAACGGTCCATCTATATCGATGCGATAGCCACCATTGGGAAGCGCCGTGATCACGTGCAGCAGCCCTAGAAACTTGAGTTTGTGAAAGAATCTTCGAAGAGACGTCGCCACATCCGTCTGAATGACCACCGTCACCCGGGTCGCCTTCAACAGCACTGCCTGCCCCTGACTCTTTTGATAAATCTCAACAAGCGCCGCAGGAGAAACCGACTCAAATGACTGCAGACGGTGAGCGTCTTTAAGGTCACAAAACAGCAGACTGTCCGCCGTTTCACCGGAAATGGTCAGTTCTGCACCTGCTGCATTGAGAATGTCGTCGCGATTGAAATCGGAAGTATTTGCTGCGGCCTGCCTTTTCCGGCTGGCCTTTCTGAACACAGCTTCACGCAGCGCAACGGGATCCACATCATCAAACATTTCGAAAACGCACCGGTCATGAACCAGTTTAAGCAGTCCGGCAGCCAGTTTACGATCCTGAACGCGTATATCAACTCCGGCGCATCGAGTATCAAAATCCTCGCGGGATTGCCCTTCGTGACTCATGGCAATATCGATATACGCCTGTGCAATCTCCAGCGCCTCTTCCAGTTCATTTCGATTCATTTGCCGAACAAACAGGCGGTCTCCCCTGCGCCAGGCTCTGACAAGATTAGCGGTAAGCATTGTGATCCCTCCGCCTCTCGCTTACAAATGATTCGCTGGTACTGCCTGCCACCAGCTCGTATAACACCGCTTTTGTGCCGTCCTTTTTCTTGCGCAGAATTCGCCCCAGCCGCTGGACATGTTCCCGCACAGAAGCGCTGCCGGATACAATGAATTCGACATTGGCCTCCGGTACATCAACGCCTTCATTTAACACCTTCGATGTCACAATCGCGCTATATGTGCCATTCCCCAACCCGGAAAGAATCGCGCTGCGTTCAGTAACCTTTGTCTGGTGAGTAATCACCGGAACAAGAAAGCGTTTTGAAATGGCGTAGGCGGTGGCGTTGTCCTCTGTAAACAGAATTGTTTTGTCGAGGCGATGCTGATGGAGCAGATGGGCCACATATTCCAGTTTGGATGGCGCAGTAAACGCGAGATTGCGTTGCTTCTGATACGCCTCCATTGCACGGCGTCCCTGCGGACTGCGCGCGGACTGAATGATGAACTGGTTCCAGCCGTCTGGCTCCCGCATGTTAATCCCGGCTGAAGAAATAAAATTGCGGTATATCGTACGGGCCTCGCGGTACTCTGCCAGCTCTTCCGGGCTTAAATCCACCGTTACCCGATCCACGTCATATTCCGCCAGATACTCGCCTGTCATTTCACGGATATCGCGCCTGTAAACCAGTGGACCGATGAGTTCGTCGAGTTCTGTATGCCGTCCATCCGCCCGCTCCGGCGTCGCAGAAAGGCCGAGCCTGTACGGCGCCAGACAAAACCTTGCCGCATATCCATAAACCTCTCCGGGCAAATGGTGACATTCGTCAAATACAATCAGGCCAAACCGATTTCCCAGGTGTTCCATGTGCAGGTGGGCCGAGTCGTATGTGGTTACAGTTAGTGATTCGACCGAATGTTCGCCGCCACCGATAACCCCAACCGGCTCATTAAAACTCATGCGCAATAAATCGTACCACTGACGCACCAGGTCCAGGGTGGGGGCGACCACCAGCGTGCTGCGCCGTTTCGCGTCTGCCGCCATTAACGCCACATGGCTTTTGCCTGCGCCGGTGGGCAACACAACAACACCGCGCCCGCCAGCTCGATTCCATGCATCAATCGCCTGTGACTGAAAAGGCCTTGCTTCCCGTTTAACCCGCAGACCGGCATCCAGAATGGCGTAATCCCGGGCTTCGTCGTCATACGCCATCTTTCCGCGCACAAAGGTCATCACCACATCCGCATATGCCGACGCCGGGCCGCGAAAACAGCGCGCACGCTTATCAAAGGTACAGGTGGCAGGAAGCAGCGTTTCATCGGTTAATCCACGAATTTCAAGCGTGCCTCGGTTAAAGGACAGATGGGGGCGGTCAGATTCCGTTGTTTCGTGAATGGTCATCGCAAAAGGCTCATTTAAAAAGTTGAACAACCCTTTTATCCCAGTGCGTCCCCGCCCAGCCGCTGATGATGCCACGGTCGTCGCATGACGTACATTGCCACTCAATTTCTTCTTCCTCATCATCGCAAAACAGCTGAATATTGCCGGGACAGAGTTTGCGACCAGGACGACGGCGACAGCGCAATTTTGTATCCTGTTCCTCCATGGATGGAAGTGTAGTTGCTGTTTCGACTATGCTGCCAAGGTATTCCGTAAGCCTTCGAGCCGCTCCGGGGATATCAACATCCGGATCTCGGAGGTCAGGCAAGTCAGTCATGTCAGTAATCCAGGTGTTTCCCATAATGATGCCTCGTGTTGTCAGTTGATCTGTATTTTAAGTTGCCAGGACTCGCGCTAACAACAGTTCAAGTCTTCTCGTTGAATACCAGTCGGTAACGGATTGGGCTACAATAAATCACATTGCTTTTACGATAACAGTCAAATTGGCTATCTGAAAGGGCATGGGGACATTTGACACAAATGACTGTGCAATCTGAAAAGGTGGAATTGTCATTTAAGCCAATGGAGCTGATATTTAAAGCTTACGAATCGACATTTTCTATCGCAGTCGGTGCATTTAACATAGCCAAACTGCTTTTTAACATAGGGAGTTTGCCTTTTGACATGTCAAATTTGCCAGACGCGATTTCAAATAGCTGTTGCCGCATGTAATATCGACCAGTTGCGTGGTTCAGATATTGATTTCCCTGTTTCAAATGAGCCAAACGCGCGTTCAAACTGACGAGCCATCCGTTTAAATTGCGGCATCGCCGATTCAAATAGACAACGTTCCGTTTCAAACAACGGCGTCAGCGGGTAATATCGCTGACTCGCTGCGTCGGGAACAACCGTCCCGCGAAGCAATTGATTCCCCTGCCGGAGCTAATTGCGATGTCGGAAACACGCTCCACAGCAGGGCCAGAGACAAAGCAAGAAATAAGATACCCCAGGAGCCTTGTTCGTGAGGAGCCAGACGACCATTTGAGGCGTCTCGAACGGCCGGCTTAAGTGAGCTTAACTGCCCGTGCGGTTCGAGATGGCTGGTTTGGACGATGCCTCCTCACCAACACGGGCACAAACTGGGCCTCAATGAAATACGTCACAGCGCAAATAGCTCTGCCGAATTATCTGTTGACACATAAATGTCGCATTGGTATCGTTTTCACTGTCACTGAAATTTATAGTGTTTTGATCCCGTTATTGGGGGAAGGAGTGTTCCATGACTGAACAGACCGTTGACCAATTATTGGAAGAAGCGAAAAAGCTGGGGGAACCGATGGCGCTTCGCGTGCCGCTCACAGTGCTGATGAGCGAAGCGGTGCAGGTCGCCAGTTTTATCAAGTCTCACTGGGAGCCTTCCGACCGGCGACCGGGACTTAAAAGTGTGGGGACCAGATTGCCGCTCGCAGTGGCAGAGAAGCTCATTGAGATTCGCGACGTATTGCAGGCAGCTCAAAATGAATACGAAATGTGCATCAATCCCAAAATCAATACCCCCGAAGTAGTCAGTCGCGCACGCTTTGTGCTGAGCGAGATAACCGTAAATCCTCGCCGTACCCCGTCTATCAAATTTCGTGAAAATCTGCAGACTTGAAATTTTTCAAGGAGGTGTCGCGATGACATTGGAAGAGTTTCAGGTTGAAGCGAAGAAACGCAAAGTTGGTCGAAATCGAAAACCTCAG
>JAFGXQ010000100.1 GCA_016936575.1 Deltaproteobacteria bacterium | reverse complement strand
TCGCTGTCCGTATCCGTGTCGCTGTCCGTGTCGCTGTCCGTGTCCGTGTCGCTGTCCGTGTCCGTATCACTGTCCGTATCCGTGTCCGTGTCGCTGTCCGTGTCCGTGTCGCTGTCGGTGTCCGTGTCGCTGTCCGTGTCCGTGTCGCTGTCGGTATCGGCGTCGCTGTCGGTATCGGAATCGTCAGTGTTGTCGCTCTGCTGACACCCAGTCACTGCAAAAACGAATAGGCATGTCATGAAAAAAAACTGAAATATTCGATAAGTCATTATTTCCCCCTTCTAAGAAAAAATGGTTATTCCCAGATTAAAAAACGACGCAACAATATTGTCAATTGATACAAAGTGGGAAATAAAAAAAATATTCGGAAATTAGCAGATAATACCTTACCATGCGGCATTTATTGTATTTGTGTCGTCGTGTTATCCTCAGAAGCGTCTTCCCGACCATCCGGCGTCGGCGCCTCGACAGCCGCATCCCTGCTGTCAACATCGCCAATGCCCTCTTCCACGCCGGTAAGCACTTCAAAATCCCCGGTGGTATACAAATAACTGTGCTTGTACACATCCATGCTGAACATCACCAGCACCTTCAGCACCGCCATGGTCGGTACCGCAAGCAATACCCCTAAAAATCCGAACAACTCGCCACCGGCCATCAACGCGACAATAATCCACAGGGGCTGCAGCCCCAGTTTGCCACCCAGAATCCGGGGCGTAATCACTGCCGCATCGGTCGCCTGAACCGAAGTGAAAACCAATGCGACACCCAGAATGGGCTGCCACCCTGAAAAGGAAAAAATCGCCATCAGCAGCGCGATAATAAACCCGGTGGCCGCTCCCAGATATGGAATAAAACACAGCAGTCCGGTCAACATTCCCACACCCAGCGCCAATGGAATTCCCACAATGGAATATCCGACGGAATACAGCGTACCGAGTACCAGCATGACCGTGAACTGCCCATGCAGGAACGCCGAAAGACTCCGATCGACCTCTTTGGCCAGACGACGAACCGTTCGCTGATGGCGAACCGGCACCAGGCCGTCAATCGTGCTGATGATGTCCGGAAAATCCTTCAGTAGAAAAAACAGAAACAGCGGAAACATCAGCATGCTGACCAGAACGTAGATGGCAGTCGATGCAGTGCCGAAAATCATTTTGGTAATATACGCCGCCGGGGCCACCCACTTCTTGCCGTCTTTTTGTATCTGCTGATAAATCTGCTCACCCGCATCATTCCAGGTTTTGGGAATATGGAACTGAAAATTCTGTTCTAGAAACGGCCCCACCATTCGCTCCAATTTGTCAGCCAAGGCGGGTAGTTTGTCAATGAACGACTTGGATTCCACCGCCACCTGCGGCAAAATAAAAAACAGTACGGCAATGAACCCTACCGTCAGCCCCGCCAATGTCATCAACGTTGCCGCAGTGCGTCCCACAAACCGGATTTGCGCCAGCCGAGTAACCAGCGGGTTCAACACATACGCAACCAGAAAGGACAACATAATCAGAATGGCCACTTTTCCCAGGTGCCATGCCAGATAGAAAAATAAAAACAGCGCCGCAAGGCCCCATAGCCATCGTTTTAAAATTGGTCGATCCGTACTTAACATATCGGTATGACTCTAATTGGCAATATTCAATTGGGCAAACAAAAAGTGGTCTCGCACGATGTAACCAACCGATTTTAAACCGATAACGCCCTACTTCGCGTTGTGCGCCACCATCACAATATCGCTCCCTGCCTGCACGATTTTGTCGGGAACAATACCGAAAAAATGATTGGATTCCAGAAGCCTTCTGCAGGGGTGAACCAACGGCAACCCAATCGCCACATCGCGGGCAATGGGTTCTGCAAGCACACGGTACACATGCCGTTTGGCATTGTCAACCAGCACCCACAACCGCTCGTGTGCGTCTCCGCCGCTGCCGAGAGTGCATTGGCCAAGGGTGCTGTAGCTGTCGCCGTCCTTTACCTGCACCCAGAACCGAACGTGATTGAAACCGGGGCGTCTGGCGATGATTTCTTCGTAACGGGGCAAATCCGCCACCACATGTTCCGCATCTGGAAAAGACAATACACTGATGTGGGAACGGGCGAGCAGTTCATCGTGCGCTTCATCGGACTGAAAAATCAACCCGGCGGTTCCTTCCGGAGCGTAGGTAATCACCAAATCGCACCCCGCCATCAGCGTATCGACCGCGTCCCCGTTCAACTGCATTCCCTCCGCAGGGCGCTTGTGCGCCACCACTTCAACCAGCACACCGCATTCCGCCCCTTTTCTCACCAGCGCCGAACGCAACAGGGTGCCCACGCCACCGGAGGGGGTCACGAAGGAAACATGGATATACTGCGCCTCCGTATATTTGGTCGAGATCAATTCCAGCAGGTTAGAGGATATTTTCACGCCCTCACCGCCGCCCCGCCGATCCATGAACAGAATCACCGGCGCCCTGGGCAACACATAGGCATCGAGGTACTTGGCCACTGCTTCCCGCAATAGACTGCTGTCCACCATTTTTTCCAGCGGGTCGGACACCCGCGACAGATGACGTGTTTTGCTCTGCTTTTCAAGTGATTCTTTTGAAATCGCCTCGAGAGCGGAGTGAAACCGTTCCGAGATTGAAGTGGAAATGACTTCCATCAGACAAGCAGTTTGGTGGTCCAGAGAATCTGGTCTTTGGCTTTTTTGCCGCTGCCCACCTGCTGATGCAGCCAGCCGCTGTTTTTGAAGCCGGCACTGGCATACACCGCGTTCATTTCAAGATTGTCCACATCGACCAGCGCGAAAATAGCGACGGTTCCGATTTCTGCCAGCCAATCCACAAAAGAAACCAGGCCGAACCTCGCCAGCGCGATGTCGGTTTTGTTTTTCAGGGTATCAAAATAAAGGTCGATTTTGGCGTTGCCGAAACAATCCTGATATTCGCAGGCGAACAGATTGCTTTGCTTGGTTCGCTTGTTCTGCACGCTGAAATAATAATACTCCACCCCGCGACTGAACTGCATAATCAGCGGCTCATCCGCACTGGGCACTTCGAGGGTGGCTTTTTTCGCCTTCTTCGTCGATTTTGACTTGCTGGCGACTCGTTCCCTCTCAACGTCCACCAGCTCCGGAATCTCTTCCTGGGTGATATTTTCCGCACGAAACCCGGTACCTTTGTACGTTTCATATTCCTGCGCCAACTCGCGAATCTGATTCAGGTGCTCTTTTCGCTCTTCCGATTCTTCTTCCATCTCCTCCGGAGACCAGTCATCGTCTGCCAACCACCCCATAATATACGCATCAGAGCGACGATAATATCCGGGAATACTCCCTTCCCGCACATAACCGCACCGCTGCCACCCCTGCATGTCGTCCCGCTCAATCAGCGTAAAGATTTTCCGAAACCCTTCCGCCGCCTGAATCCGCTTGAGGTAATCCTGTTTCTGCTGAAAATTGCCGCCCCGAAAATCAACCACTCGCAATGTGGAATTGCCTTCATCGTATAAAAGGCTGCAAAAAATATCGTCATTTCGGACCATTTGCTCAACCAACAGCTTGGATTGCTTGTTCTTCTTATCCATATATGTCGCATCCTCCTCTTCGGAAGTCAGATAAAAGCCGCTTTACATACCATTGTACGCCGCCGGATTCAATAGGCCCTTTATCACTTTCATAAAAACTTACAATATTGTTTACATGCGTTTTTTTTCTATGCAATTGATTCATTCTCCACTTCGGGGCACTATCCGGTAAGAAATATTGAAATTCATTCGGTTTTTTCAGGGACCGCGCCAATCGAGAGGAATTCAACGATGAACAATTCATCCGCAGCACCGGTTCTGCTCACTTTTTTGATTCTGCTCAGTTGCAGTGCCCATCCCCCGGCATCGCAACCGGTTGAACAATCAACCACCGCTCCGACAGCAGATGGGGCGCCGCCGCCGGTCGGTTCCACCTCCGCCGCGTCGCAAACTGAATCTCCCCTTCCCGCCCCCGACCCGGTGTCACCCGCCACCCGAGAACAGGTTGTCGAGGCAAAATGCGACCGCATCGCCGCCTGTGACGCCGCTCTGTTCTCCTCCCGGTACGGCAATAGAAACGCGTGTATCGAAAAACTACATGCTCAAACCTTCAGTGATGCCTGTAAAGCCTACAATGAAACATTGGGCGCCCGTTGCATCCAATCCAGCAACGCCATGACCTGCGCCGACTTCCTCGCCATCCTGAATCACCAAAAACCCACCCCACCCAGCTGTATCGACATGTGCAAAAACGAACAGTAGGCGCAATTCGAGCCTGTACGAAACTGCTCCTGCAGGGTGATTGCTTTTGAAACACGCACAACTTACCATATTTGCAATATTCACCACACGCCTGCATAGAAGTTGCACCCGGGTGCAACTTCTTTTACTACTGCATTGAATCAATAAAAGGAATGGGATGACCACAGAATACGCCGAACGCAGGCATCTGTCCAATTTTTTAGGGAACGGTCTTAGTAATATCCCTGTGAATAAAGCGCCAATTTCAATTTTTGTCGACATCTTGGGCAGACACATAGGCCTGCCCCTGACAATGATTTTCAATATTTACGTAGACCCGCGTGTCTGCTCTGGTGTTTAAAAAAATAGGTTACTGGCCAGGGATCAGGAAAACCTCCCTCTGGTAAAAACGACCTGTAGGAACGGAGCGTGCGCTATTGGTTCTCATACTCGCAAACAAAGGGTTGGTCGGTTGTCGTACACTTATTGTCATACCATTGACCGAGTCCATCGGTGGTTCCAATCATCATTACACTTTCGGTTTCATCATAATGAAATGACACGAAGTAGGGACGGTTCGCGAACTAAAGATCTGTCACAATTCTGAAAGTATTTGCTTTTAATGTGACAGATGATCAGTTCGCAATCCGTCCTTACACCGATCCGCCCTTCCACTGAACCGCTTGCCGTGAGTGTCTTGCGGGAATCACACCATTTTTTTTGGGGGGCCCAGCCATTCGGGGGCGGCGTCGATAGCGGCGTCTTCGGTGGGTTCAATCCAGGTCATGCCCACTTCTTTTTTGAACCAGGTGCGCTGGCGTTTGGCGAAGCGGCGGGTGGTGGTTTGGGTTTGTTCGATGGCTTCGGCCAGTGACAGTTCACCCTCCAGATGCTGATTGATGGGTTTGTAGCCCAGCGCCTGCATCGGCTTGAGGGATGAGGCGTATCCCGCCGCGCGCAATGCGTTCACCTCCTCGATGAAACCGTCGTCGAACATCTGCACCACGCGCCGGTTGATTCGCTCGTTCAGTTCTTCTTTAGGACGCAGAACCCCCAGCATACGGTGAGGATAGCGCAGCGTTGAAAACTCATGCTCTCGCTGCCATTGGGTGAGCGGCTTGCCGGTTTGCAGGTACACTTCCAGCGCACGTACAATGCGTACACCGTCATTGGGATGCAGGCGTTCAAACGCGTCTTTATCCACTCGTCCCAGTTGCACATGCAGTGCGGGCCAACCTTCTTTTTCGGCACGCGCGTTCAACTCCGCCCGCAGCGCCGGATTGGGCGGCGGCCCCGATTGCAGTCCCTGCAGCAGCACCCGCAGATACAACCCGGTCCCCCCCACCACCATGGCCCGTTTCCCCCGGGCATGAATATCCGCAATCACCCCATCGGCGTCTTTGGCATACCGCGCCGCGTCGTACTCTTCATCGGGGTTCACCACATCAATCAAATGATGGGGCACCCCATCCAATTCTTCGGACGTCGGCGTGGCGGTCCCGATATTCATACCGCGATACACCTGCATGGAGTCCGCCCCCACAATTTCAAAACCGAACCGTCGCGCAAGCGATACCACCAGCCCGGTCTTCCCGGACGCGGTCGGCCCCACAATCACCAGCAATGGAATATCAAACTCCGGCGACATATTACTCCCGCTTCACCCGGCGGCGAATCTCCGACCAGGGAATCCGTGCCAGTACCGGACGGCCGTGGGGGCAGTGGCCGGCAAAATCCACGGTGTCCATCTGGCGCAGCAGCGCCGTCACTTCTTTTTCCTGCATGCTGCGTCCGGCGCGAATCGAACTGTGACAGGCCATCGTCGCCACCGCGTGATCTTCCATATCGCCCTTGGTGCCTTCCCGCCCCTTTTCGAGCGCCAGCACCACCTCGGCCAACAGTCGTTCGGGAGCGCCGTCAATCTCCGCGGGGGTACCGTACACCGCGATGCGATCGGCCCCGGCCTGTTCCACTTCGAGTCCCAGCTTCGCCAGCTCATCCTTCTGCTCTACGATGCGCTGGGTTTCCGCCGGCCCCAAATCCACCATGTGCGGAGTAAGCAGTCGTTGGGACGAAATCGCCCCTTTGGCCAATTGCGCGCGCAGCTTTTCATAGGTTACCCGTTCGTGGGCCGCATGCTGATCAATAATTACCAAATCCTCTTCATCTTCCATCACCAGAAACATGTTCTTGGCCTGCCCCACATATCGCAGCGACGAAAACGGTTCGAGGTCTTTATCTGATTTCGCCATGGCGGGCAATACCGGTGTTTGCTTGGGAATGGGCTGCGCCGTAGTCTGGTTTGCGATTTTGGATTCGTCCACAGATTCAGCTGGTGGTGCATCTTTGGCGCCGGTACCGAATACCTGAGCCGCTCTCGCTTTGACTAAATCCATCGGATGAACCCACTTCTGCTGCGCCGCCGGTGTGGGATACCCCCCCATAAACGTCGACGTAGGCGGCAAGGGTAAAGAGGATGAAGTGTCATCCGCGGCGGGTCGAGGCGCCGGGGTTTCTTCGTACTTGGCGGCAAAATCCTTCACGCTCTGGGCGGTCACGGAGACAGCCGTGCCGGTGTAGCTGTTTGAACGGTTCGATGAGTCCGCAACCGGCCTGGGCGTTGCCCCGGTTGTCATGGCCCGCGCCCAGGGGGAACTCGCCGCCATGGCGCCGACTACATGGGACACCGCTCGAAAAACGGCCTGCGGATTTGCAAAACGAACCTCCGTTTTTTGCGGATGCACGTTCACGTCGTACGCCTCGGGGGCAATCTCCACCGAAATGAACCCCACCGGGTACCGCCCAGGCGCCAGGGTATGGCCGAACGCCTGAGTCACGGCCCTGAGCAATGCACGGTCGCGGATGTACCGACCGTTCACATATGTATACAACGAACCGGCGCCGGCCCTCGCCTTTTCGGGCGCTCCCAGCACGGCACGTACCAATACCCCGTTTTCGTCACCCTCGGTCATGGCCAGCGCTTCCGACGAAAACAGCGCTTTCACCCGCTCTGTCGGGTCGGTCACCTTTACCAGTTCGCGAACCTTGCGGCCGGCGGACATCACCTTGAACGACACATCCGGGCGAATCAGCGCCATGCGCACCAGCGCTTCAATGCAATGACTCGCTTCGGTGGCTTCTTTTTTTAAAAATTTCAGCCGCGCCGGCACATTGTAAAACAGCTCCCGCACCTCAAAATCGGTGCCCACCGGGGAAGCTGCCTCGCGGCGTTCAAGGATGTCTCCCCCTTCAATTTTCAACCGCGTCCCCGCCACCGCACCCGCCACGCGGGTATGCACCGTCACCTTCGCCACCGACGCGATAGACGCGAGCGCCTCACCGCGAAAGCCGAAACTGCGCACGCTGTTCAAATCTTCGATGTTTGAAATCTTGCTGGTCGCGTGACGTAAAAATGCGGTTTCTATATCATCGGGGGCAAATCCCTCGCCGTTATCGAGCACCCGAATCCGACCGGCACCGCCTCCGTCAACTTCAAGCAGAATGTGCGTGGCCCCCGCATCAATGGCATTTTCGACCAGTTCTTTCACCACCGAGGAGGGGCGCTCCACCACTTCTCCGGCGGCGATTTGATCGGCGACCACTTTATTGAGAACTTTAATTTTCGACATCTATTTAGCTTTCCCGGGCAGGCACAGAGACCCGCCCTTACATTTTTCATTTTCAATTTCCCGGGCGAACATAGAGATCCGGCCCTACGTTAAGGATGAAATGACGGTTTGCAACGGGTCGGGCAACGGTGCGAACCACTCCACCGGGGCGGCGGTCAGCGGATGAAAAAACCGCAGTCCCGCCGCGTGCAAAAAGAGCCTGTTCAATTGCGGAGCGGCAGGCCCCTCATACAGCACGTCACCGCAAATTGGAAACCCGCGTTGGGCCAGGTGCACGCGTATCTGATGACGGACCCCTTTGTAAATCAGCACCTTCACCAATAAAAAATCCCCCATGGGCGTCGCTTCCTCAATATGCGTCACCGCCCGCTGACCGCCCTTTTTTACCGCCATTTTTTTTCCCCCTTTGTTTTTCGCATCAAGGGGAACACTGATGATCACCGGTACATCTAACGATTCATCGGTGCGGCGGCTCACCAGGGCCAGGTAGCGTTTTTCGATTTGCTTGTTCTCCTGCATGCTGCGCAGCGCCTTATACGCCCGCACGTTGCGCGCCGCAATGAGCAGCCCGGAGGTGTCATTATCAAGCCGATGCAACAACCCCGCGTCACCGTTGTGCACCCCGATGGACGAGCATTCCGGGTACCGCGCCACAATGGCGTTGGCCAGGGTTTCGGTGTCGTCGGGCTGATTGGCACAGCTGGGCATCTGCCACGGTTTGTTCACCACTATCAGCGATTCATCCTCATACACCACATCGAGCGGAATCTCCGGGTTGGGCATCGGACGCCAGTTGCGTCCGGCGGGCTCTCTGGCCAGTTCCACCGTATCACCAGGCTGCAGTTGATAGCTCTTTCCCACCCCCCGGCCGTTTACCCGCACATTGCGCTGCTCCACATATGCCTGCGCACTGCGTCGACTGAACTGATGAAACATCTTCGCCAACCACGCATCCACCCGACCGGCATCGCCTTCAATTGTAATCTTTTTCCATATCGCGCCATCTTCCATCCCGCCACTATGGTCAAAGCCGCCGCGGTTTTCAATCTACTTCGATAAAAAATGCGCGAAATGGCGGTTTTCAAGTAAGGTTCCGCAAAGATGCACTGGTGAGCATAAAATTTTCAATTGCGACAAGCGCGATATTTGTTATCATCGTTATTACATATCGTTATTCTTACGCTACCAGCATAATTAGCGATCTGTGAATTTCTGGGTGTTGTTGAAAAAGGAG
>JAFGXQ010000099.1 GCA_016936575.1 Deltaproteobacteria bacterium | reverse complement strand
TAATTAATAATATGATGTTGTCAATTTCGTCGTTGGTTTCTGAAGTTGCCCAGATGACAGAAGATAATGTACTTGAAATGATGAATTTGGGCATTGTGGGAGATAATCAGTGGTGGTCCAATCAGATAGGTAGAAAGCCAGCCCTCATGGAGCTTCTTGGTAATCGTGCGCGAGACACCAGCAATCTCGGTGACGAAATCACCTGCAACGAAGATGAAGTATTTCATGAGAAAACCGGGTTGTGCTGGAAGAAGTGTCCCTATGGATTCATTTGGGATAGCGGAGAATGCGTTTATCAGGGCGGCAACATTTCTGTAACAAGGGAGGATGCAGAGGAAATATGTCACACTTATGATGACGACTCGAGAGCGCATGTCAGTAGTTATCGTCTTCCGACCCTTGCAGAATATGCGCAGCTATTACCCAATTGCTCGTTTCACCCGAATGACCCGGATTTGATTCATTGCGGTACTTGCGCTGACGATGCGATGTGTGATGCGATCATGGATTTGAATGAGTCAGTGACTCTATTTCTTTCGGCAGATGTTCTTCCTGATCCCAATGGCGTCAATGACGGCTTCTTAACGATGATCGATTTTGAGGGGAATGTAAATAACACGGGATATACGTCACAGAAGATTCCACTCGGTGTTGGCGCAGCCGCTCCCATCAGATGCGTTCGTGACGAGCAGTATATTCTGCCGAATGCGCTTCGTGAGATTCCGAGCGAATCGGCTCCCCTTCGAATTGCTATTTCGTTATTGGACAAGTATCAAATTGATTTTCCAGGCTTTGCAGGTGGCTACAAATTTGCAAACCAAACATGCTCCGAATCATACTTGCACCTGGCATTGAGAACTCGTGTGAATAGTGAAAGATTGCTTACCGAACAAGAGCCGTTTTCAAGCATCGAAGAATTGGCCGAGAATTACGGCATAGAAGTGGATACAATTTTGGAAGCTGCTAAATACATGTATGCGCATACATTACAATTTCCGAGAAAATTGGAAGTGGTTGTTGATGGTAATGGAAATTGTAGCCAAACGAAAATTGACGGTTGGTCAAATCCTTATATGAAAGTTCCGATTGCTTGGACATTGGCGAATTTTGAAAAAGACGGTGTTTTGGATGAAAATCCTGCCCCTTATTTTGAGGATGATATTTCTTGGTCAGATTATCTCTTTGCAGCGGGGCTGGAGGAGCATCTCTATTATGTAAAAGCGAAAACAGAGCGCGACTTGGCGGCACTCAGAGACCGTGTGAACAACGGTTATCAATTGTATGGCCAACAAGAACTGTACGAACAGGCACTGGAGCAGGTGATTGCAAATGTAGAATCGTACCTTCCTGAACCGATTGAATATTTGTTCAGAGACAGTGATGGAAATCAGCTGAAGATTACACGAAAAAATGCAATTCGAGACAGCAGCGATGAAATCGTTGAGCATTATCGAGTGTACCCCGTTGCTGATGAGTCGAATCATATGCAATTTGAAAATATGATTTGTCTACACAAGGATGATGATTGCGAGGTGGTAACGTTATCTCCGACGATTGTTACCGACAATACAACAAATGAAACAGAATGGGTATTCGCTTGGAATGATTCTGTCTATCCGCATAGAAATTGGCTTGTCGAACGGAGAGTGGGTACCGGAGAGGGCGGAGAATGGAAGGCTGTCGGAGCATTGCGTAAAAATATTGTGCTCGACGCCCGTTGGACTCACGGCCGATTTTATACAGCCGGTCCCTTCCATAAACAGATTAGCAAGGTGCTGTCATACAACCCCAATCGGCTGAATGGTGCCATATGCGAAGGGCCAAACGGAGAATGCCTTGATCCTGATTGGGTTCCAGCTATTCAGAATGAAGTGATTAATGATGGCTCTCAATATGAGACTTCTTACAAGTACTATTTAGGGTTGGCGCGGCAATCTGCGGAGGAAGCGCGGGCAGCGAGAGAGATTTTGATGAATGATTTGATAGAATCAATTTATTCAGAAAACCTTCAGAACGCACAAATGGAGTCTTATGTTGACAACTATGTTGCAGAAATAAAAGAGATCTGTGGTGATGGGTTGAACGAAGCTGAATTCCGTTCGGCTGTCAGTAGCTGTGTAAGTATTGACGGAGACGACATTGGGCCTGAATTGGAGCAATGTATATCGGACGTAGTGTTCGGTGAAGAAGGTCGAAAATTCGGCTGTGAGTACACTGATGACGGCTATATTGAAGACTCGCCGAGACACGGGCCTGTTCAGTGTTCTCAATATAGAAACTGTCGTTCTGAGTGGGCGATTAATCTCGGGGATTTAGGGGTATTGGCGAGTGAAGATACCAAGCGGCATACCGATTCATATCTAGATTATCAGTTGGAATCCGGTTCGTATAGCTTTGACGCGTTGATGGATGTAAATGATATCGCTGATTGCAGCGGGATGATTGGAGCCGATGCGAGAGATTGTTTTGCAGACAAATTGAATTTCGTAACGGAATGGTCTCAGAAATACAGAAACCTAATGGCTGCCGTAATCAAGAATCAGAAGATTTACGCGATGCCGTTGGTTTTCCGAAACCTATATCGATTTCAAACCGGAACTTCAGAGTTCAGTTCAGAGTCGTTGGAATCGTTGGACGCGGTTGGGTACAATTACGGTGCATATTTCGACAAGTTGAATCAAATCGCTTCAACAATTGAGTCTGTAAATGCCGCTGCCAGTGGTTATCTGTCCGGAATTGACGAAATGGGCAGTGCCGCACAGGTGTTGAAAAGTTCACTTTCAGAAATCGAAACTCAGGCGGAATTCACGATTTATGACCGTTTGGTTACTGCACAGAGACAACAGGCAATGTACGGCGACTCATTGAGATCTGACGCTGAAATTTGCATACGTGAAAAGCGAAAGCAGTTGGGCTATTCTGAGGTAGACGGGGAAGAAGGCGGCGGCGAATTCAGCTCGGCAGCGATAAAGTCCTACTTGTTATCTGTCGATGAGAGCTTCAGAAATTCCGGGTTGAGTTCCTTCGATGATGTAAATTCCCAACAGGAATTTATGGCCATATGTAGAAATGTGGTTGCCGGGTCCGTTTTCGGTCCGTCATACGCGGATGTTGTCTGTGATGAATTGGAATTTGGCTGGGAATGGGATGGCTCAGGCAATGCATGGTGGGACGGAAATAAAAGTATGGACGAAAGATATTTGGCCTACTATTGCGACGAAGAGATCTGTCAGATTGGACGGCTTCCCTGGGAACAAGGAAGCGTTGGTGAAAGTACTGCTGAACGGCCTTCCGGTATTAGAATTGTCTGCGGTGATTCTTTCAAGCATTGCGATTCTGAATGGATGACAATCGGTTGGACAACTTGGAAAGAGGAAGAACAAATCATCGACTGGGCGGAAAGAGATCAAGCAGAACATTATGCAAATCAAAAATCCGGAGCATGGAAATGTATCGACAAAGGTGGCGACGATTTTGACGATTACAAAAAAGATATGAACAAAGGGACTTCATTGGAATCACATTGTGCTGAAGCTTATCGTGACGACGATGGATGTGTCGGTAAAGCGTACCATCCGCCACTATACGCAAAGGATTTGTGCGCGAATAACACATATGGATACAAAATTTCGCATTTGATAAATGACACCATGGTTCAAAATATTCGTGATGGAATCGAGAAAAAGTTATTGAAAGATTGTGACCTTGGAGAAAATGGGTGCGATATAGATTATGAAAATCATTCTGTGGGTGATTGCCACGGTATTTCAGCGGCAGAATATGCCGATGCTGTCGCGGAATGGGAAGATGATGGTCCGAACAACAACTTATACACACTCGCTCAGTCATTAAAAAATTATAGTCAGGATTCTCAGTTGAATGGTTTTGCACAGCAGATGATTACCATAGGCAGAGATATGGCGAGTCAGAAGGCTGCATTGTCTTCTAATATTCGACAGTTGTTTTTATTGATAGGCGAGCTTTCAAGCCTTGAAGAAGCGCAGATTGCTTCTTTTGACCGATTGATTAACAACAGAAACCTTTCTGCTGCATCAACGGTTACGACTCTTTCTGAATGGGAAACTCGGTTTGATTGGCGCAAAGAAGATTACGAACGAAAATTGGCCCGTGCCAGATATCAAGCATGGGTAGCATTGAAGGCCATCGAATTCCGTTTTGGAATAAAGTTGCATGAAGAGACACAAAGCACACCTACGATGGATGCGCCGAATACATGGGTCACTGATCTGTGGGATACGTTCGGTACAAAATGCGGGCAGGCTGTGGAATCTTCAGATACTGACAATTTGAATGCTATCGACAACTGCCTTCGAAAAGAGGATCTGATCGAAAGGTATATCGATAACCTGGATGATTTTGTGGTGTCCTATGGTAATAATCCAACCGCGAGTACACAATGGTGGTTCCATGAAGACGACGATACCGGAGTGATTTCGTTGAGAGATCATATTGCGACACCTGACGTTGCCTGTCCGATGACTGTTTCGAACATGCTGTTCTTCACAGAAGAATTTAATATGGATGATGCGGAAGCGTCAGAATCATATTTCTTCACGTGGGATGAATTGGAAAACTCTACCGAAACTTGGGAAGTATCTGAAGCAACTGTGGGTTCGGTAACCATTTCGCCGGATGAGGTAGCTTTGGATATGCCCCAAGAAGTGTTATCTGCGAATTCGAAAAATACCGATGCGAATGTATTCTCTGATCAGCAACTGATGTTTTCCGCAGATCGAGTTGAGATGCCTGCAGATAGCGGTGAAATATATAGTATTTCGCAAACGATAAACAAGGACAAAGCCGAAAAGGCATTCTATGGAAACAACCTGGAAACTGCTGATGTGCTCGAATTTTCGGTATACCACCGTCAGTATCCCAGAGAATCGATGAACAGTTGTAATCCCGGAGAGGTGTATTTCGTGGAATTGGGGTACTGTGGAACACCATGCTCTTTTGAAGAAGAAGACAGCGACAATATCGGAAGTACGTGTGATGCCGGTCAGATTTGTATGTTTGCCGGTGACTATTTTGAAAACGGTGAGCAGAAATCCGGCGGAAATATTTGTGATTGGTGTACAGCAGATCAGGCTTGTGTAGGTCAGGATGCTCAGGCAGCCGCGTTGTCTATCGTAGATGGGAATTTGAATATCAAAGCTTCTCGAAATATCTCCATTTCAAATTCGTGGGAGAATAGTTCCGTTTCTACGCTTGATGCAAATCTAGTGACGATGAGTCCGAATGCGGTTGGTGGCTCTGAAGTAATGGTGGAAATTTCAAATATAAAATCGAAGAACTATTTGCCCTGCAGCGAGTCGTTCTCCCATGCGGATTGCGGTTGGAACGGATATCAATTTGTGAATGAGTACGGTGCCTTTATGGAGCGCTCAACGGCACCGGATGGTACGATGTCGGGTTCTCATATCTTGAGTATTCTTAGTCAGGATTCCTACTGGGTATCTGGAATTGATATTCCTCTGGATGCTGGGGTAACGTTCTCTATTTGGGCCAAAAGTGAATATGACGAGAACTTACAAATTGGTTTCAGGCTGTTGGATTCCAACAATATGACTCTAGACACCGTTAAAACAACCTATTCATTAACACCCGGTTGGAAGCGTTATGTTGCAGAGCTTCCGCCATCAGAGATCGATTTTAGTTCGGTTTTTACTGTTGCACCAATTTTCGGTACATATCATCCGAGTGGTTATGAAGTATGGGGCGCTCAATTGGAAACCGGCCTCGGCGCTTCACCCTATATGGCCGTTGGAAAAAATCTTCTAACTGAATCTTCGACCATGAATAATTGGACACTGGAATCCTCGCAGTCCAACTGTGAAGATGACGGCGGCAAAGTTGTCGGCGAACATTGCTGGTTCATAGCGTCATATATGGGGCAAACGTGTACAGAAGTATGCGCATCTCATGGTGGCTATAACATCAGTGGAATGGAAACCGTCGCGGGTGTTAGTGGTACCAGTGATTGTAGTCAAGTTGCTTCTCAATTTGCATGTCAAGGTACGTGCTATTGGAACAGTCAACTCTGTGATACCGCCAACGGCGATGTCATTACCGATGGATTCTGTTTCGGCGGCGGACAGACTTGCTGTGAATCAGCATCTTCACCACCGCTTTGTCCATATACCTGTCTGCCTGTGTGGGAGGCTGGCAGCTGTACCGGAACCGCCTACCCTGTATCATCGTATAGTTGTGCGAGTGAGCAGCGGTTCTGCTGTGACAACGGTGTGACAAATCCAACTCCGCCGGTTGAAGCATTTTTAAACGATTCTCAGGTGGTCGGTTGCGCTCTGAGCGATACGATTCCGAGTAATGCCGGAAGCATATCAAATTCGAGCATCGTTGCCGACGAGGCGGCCTCTGATCCCAGCTATAGGCGATTCTGTGCATGTAATGCAAATTCGACAAGTGTACCCTCGGAGCAGGTAGCGTCAACGTCGAATATAAAAGCACCTGATAAGACTATCGGCGCTGTTGTAATGGAAGATACCAGTGAATTGGTTTCTCAGAGTTTCACCACCACCGTATCAAATCTGAATGCTGGCTCTTATACATTTTCTGTTTGGATGAAGCGAGAAGCGGGAGTGGTCAATATCCCCTCTATTGAGGTAGTTTCAAGTTCTGGAGATTACATTGACCTGTTATTAGAAGATATTTCTGATAATTGGCAGCGCTTCGGAGGAACTGTTGCTTGTACAGATGGTGGAAATATTACGATGCGCATCTACCCTGCTGATGAAAGTGATGCGGCGCAGGGAAGTATTTATCTTTGGGGCGCGCAATTGGAAAAAGGCGACACGGCTACCGGATATCAAGCCACCGGAGCCGATAGCTCCTCTTCTTGGAGAGACGATGGTTTGGATGTAGGTTTTGTAGCTGCTAAACTTGTACCCCTGGACAATGTTTCTTGTTCAGATTCGGGAGCCGTCGGGTGGGAGTCTGTTGAAGTCTGCGAAGCGCATTATCTTGGTGCAAAAGACAACTGTTGTGCATCCGTAAACACATGGTATGAAGATTTGTTTAGCTCTTACGAGGCATTTTATTATGATTGCATCACTTGTTCGGGGGATTGTACGGCTTTGGCTGCCGAATGTAATGAAGAGGTAATTTGTTCCTCTGCGCCGATTGTCGCATCAGCAGACGCTACGAATCAATGTGTAGGTGAATCCATTGGCTATCGCCGAAATACATACCTTCGTGAGCATACGACGTCGTATTGTAATGCTGCCAGCGCGTACGGAAGTGCAAATCCATTATTAGATGAAATTGCAACGTGGCCGACAAATGAGGTTCGCAGCGATATTTTCAAGAGTCAATTTGTAGAGGCATATGACGGAAATGGATCCAAGTATTACTCGTACACATTCGCCCTGGATATTAATAAAATTGAGCTTGCGGACACGATGGGGCAGTTCGGAGTGATTGCACCCAACAATTTCAACTATAGGATACGCACTATCGCGGCGAATGTTGTTGGAACGGATGTGTTGAATTGTGCGTTTGCGACGGCTCCGTCAACGTGTGCTGCCAATCAATGGCTCAGTTATGATTTAAGTCAGGCGGGTCCGCTTCGGGTGAAAAATCATCGAGGAGAAAGTTTTTACGCATATAACGTGCCGATGGGGTACATCCGAGGCGGAAAGGCCTGGGCTGCTGAACAGGTGATTGGCTATCCGATTTCAGGAACGCACCAGGGAGCATTGGCGCAACTGCAGAAAATCGCATTAATGGGACGTCCCATCGATGGAACATTCGAGCTGCGAATATACGACACGCCCGAACTTCAATGGGAGAACGTCGAAGACATTCAGCTGGTGCTCGGATATCACTACTGGACGAAGTCGGAATAAACGGCGGTTTTGTAGGGGCGGTTGCGTGGGCGACCGCCGGTCGCCCCTACAGCATGATTGTTACACGTTTATCCGTCTTCGCCGCGGTGGAGGCGGATATTTGAATGCGAAAGAATAAAATGAGCGATTTTATTTTTGATACATTTGGGCGTAGAAACCTAACCCCCAACCCCTTCCCTGCGAGGGAAGGGGAGGAAATCATAGCACATGTTCGGAGATGTTCTGATGTCGGGGCGAACCCGTGTGTTCGCCCTGATACAGGATGTCATGTCCCCTCTCCTGAGAGGAGAGAGCCGGGGAGAGGTTTCATCTGGCGAACACATGGGTTCGCCCCGACAATGTTGTTTCTCGCAACGTTGTTTTTGTCTCTCACCACCTTCGCCCAAGAGGACGAACCATTCATCCCGGAATGGGCGCAATCCGATTTGTATGAAGAACAACAGGCCAATAAAGAAGCAGTCACCACGGCTGGAACGGATTTGGGGGACGAGGAATCAAATGTAGAGGCTAACGGCGTTAGCCCTGGTGACGAATCTGGTGACGAATCTGACGATGACGCGGTATCGGATGAATCTGCCACCGAAACCAAAGCCCTCCCAGGAGGCGGCGGCGGTAAATCCGGCGTATCCCCCCAGGCGTTGTCGCTTCCCGACGGAAACGGATCCATCCAGGGAATGGGCGAATCGTTCACACCCAATTTAAATACCGGCAGCGGTTCGTTCTCGGTGCCCATCGCGTTGCCTCCGGGGCGCCGCGGCGTTCAGCCCAGTATAGGGCTTGGGTACACCACCGGCGCCGGAGACGGCGTGCTGGGTTGGGGATGGAACGTGGGGGTTCCCTTTATTACCCGTCAGTCCGACAAAGGATTACCTCAGTACAACGACAGCGATCGATTCATTTACAACGGCGGAACCGAACTGGTATCTATTGACCTGCCCGAAGATGAAGACTGGCCCGCTGGTTGGGAAAACGGCGCTGACGGTAATATTGTGTATTTCCGCAGTCGGTTGGAAGGAACCTTTATGCGGTTCTTTTACAACAGAGACAACGACTCCTGGCTGGTTCAAGATAAACAGGGCAATCACTATTACTTCGGAGAAAACCAAACCGAAAAGATCGTCGGCCCCAAGGGAACCTACCAGTGGAACCTCACCCGCATGGCCGACATTCGAAATGTACTTCACGGTACCGGTAATGACATTCAATACACCTATATTGAAGACGGCAACAACCTGTACTTCAGCGACATTTACTGGAACTCCTTTGAACATGAATACGGCGTGCTCGAAAAATACCAGCATCGGGTTCACTTTCGATATGAACTGCGACCCGACCCCACCACCAGTTTTGCGTCCGGTTTTAAAATAGAACAGAACCTGCGCCTGGTGGGCATTGAAGTGTCGTCGTTCATGGACAAACCATCGGGATCACGGACGCCCACGCGCACGTACGTTTTCAGTTACGACGACTCAACGGTTTCGTTTCACTCCAAATTGAACAGTGTTCAGATGTGCGGTCGCGACTTTGTGTGGAACGAACACCTTGACGGCGGAACCGGCACCTGTATGCCTCCGCTGGTGTTTCACTACACCGAAACCCAAAACTTAAACGACGAGCCGAGCGACCCCATTGCCGGTTTTGGAAGCATTAATGAACAGGTGCAGACGTTTGATGTCTCGCCCGATGTGGCGCTGGACGACCCTGACGTGAGCATGCTCGACGTGAACCAGGACGGCCTGCCCGACCTGCTGATTACCCGGCCCGAAGACGAATATTTCGGTTCGGAACACGCTGCCGTTTTAAACGACGCCACCGGCAACGGTAGGCTGGAAGACATTATTCAGGTGGATAACCCGGCGGGATGGTCGTTGCGGCTTTCCAACTTGAATGTGCAGGTAATGGACGTTGACGGCACCGGCAACGCGGATTTGCTGCACATGCCCTATGCCTCGGAGTATCACTACTACCGCCTCACCGATCAATGCGGCAGCAGCGAATTCTGCTGGGATGAAACACCCGAAATACCGCTCAACCCGGACATCGATTTTACCAACGACTCCACCAATATACAGACGGCCGACTTAAACAGCGACGGTCTCATCGATATTATTCGCACCACCGGCACCCGGATGGAGCATTACATGAACCTGTCGGGCACCCGGAACCCCACCACCAAAAAATTCATGCTGGGGCAATTCGGTCGGTTTGATGAAAACGGCTACGGTGTGCCCAACGAATCGGTGAACTCGTGCATCCTGATGCGCGGCGGCCCTATGCAGTTTGCCAACGGCAATGTGCGCTTCGGTGACATGAATGGCGACGGTCTGATTGACATCGTTGACTTGAAAAACGGTTCCATTGCATACTGGCCCAACCGCGGGTACGGCCAGTGGGGCGATACCGAAGACGAATGCGAAGAGGGAGAGTATGTAGACGGCACCGAGGTGGAGATGAGCGGTTCACCGTATTTTTCGAACCCTGATTACGAAGGGGTTTCCATTGCCGACCTGAATGGCGACGGCCTGTCTGATCTGTTTCAGATTCGTTTCGACGCCGTGGATATTTGGTTGAACCGAGGCGACAACACCTTTACACCGAGACATATTATTGAGAACACTCCGGAAACACCGAGCGGTACGTACGGCCAAGTGACCCTGGCCGACATCAACGGTTCGGGCACCACCGACATCGTGTGGGGTAACGCCGGAAACTACCAGTACATCGACCTGGGCGGCGATTATCGCCTTTCTCGCGATATGACCCTTGAGGTAGATAACCAGGGTATGCGCCCCGGTATGTTGGAAATGGTGGAGAACGGTTTAGGCGGTGCGACATTGCTGCAATACGATGTGACCACGCATCTGATGATGCATGCCGCAGCCGACGGCGACCCGTGGGAAACAGTGGCGCCTATGGCTATGACCGTGGTGACCAAATCGATTTCGCGCGACTTTTTAGAAGAGATCGGCGGCCCCAAGGGGCGGTATGTTTCTGAATACCTATACCGCAACCCCTACTACGATGCGGCCGAAGCGGAGTTTCGCGGATTCAGTTACGCCGAGAGCTGGGATCGGGAGCGCGATGCGGACGGCGACGGGGTGTGGGACCAGTCCGCTTTGTGTAGTTCGGATTCCGTTGCGAAAGGTGAAGCGCCCATGGTGGGCCGAAACTGGTTTCATACGGGTACTCGCCCCGAATGCATGGTGAAGCCGCGTCACAACGACGCGTGGAACAACACCTGGGGGCCGCAATCCGTGGCGTGCGCGGAAAAGCTTCATGAAGAGAACCCTCTGGCGGGGTTGAACGGCGCGTCGATTAAGTCGGATGTGTATTC
>JAFGXQ010000098.1 GCA_016936575.1 Deltaproteobacteria bacterium | reverse complement strand
TCAAGACGACATCCCCCTTGCCCCCTTTTCAAGGGGGAATCTATGCTGCCGCAAAACGTACTTCTAAAAATGTGATGAATGATCAGATTACAGCCCTATATCTGCGGGGCGATGGTGCCCTGCAAGTATATTCGAACCGCGTCTATCTTAACACCATTGGAACGTCCGGAAATTCGATAGGTATGTCTCCCCGCATTCAACTGAATTTCTGTTGTAATTACTGACCCGCCCGGCTCCCATTTGCCGTCCCAAATCCATTCGCCCCAAGTACCTTGCTTGATCATTTTTTTGATCCAGTCGCCGTCATCCATTTTCACCCACACATCGTTGCAGGCATCATCGGCCGCATCGGTACACCACCCTTCATGGTCGCGACGACCGCGAACTTCAACAAGATAAGTGCCTGATGTGCCGACTGAGAATTCGTATACGAGCGCAGCGTCCTGATTTGCGGTAATACCGTTCGAATTGTCGGCCACATCGGGCCAACGAAAGTAGGATGTTCCTGAATAGTCATCGTAAATGGTTTCTTCCACCCACGGCGCCACAGGAGGAATGGATTCCACTTCAAAATACACACCGGTAAGGCCGGTCGGCTCTTCCGTATCTATGGAGTCAGCTTCGGTTGGCTCTGTGTCTTGCGAATCGTCTGATTCATCATCATCGGAGATTCCCGTATCGTCTTCGTTTGGTGAATCAATGTCCATGGAATCGGTGTCCATGGAATCGGTGATTTCTCCATCGGATGAATCGTCACAAGCAACCAACAAGATAAAAATAATAAATATAAACTGTCTCATGAAATACCTCTTTCTCCGGTTCATGAAAGAGGAGGTGACATAACAAACGCATTGCGTATCAAAAAAATGAAAAAATTTGCAGCGTCGATTAAATGGGGATGAGTGCTCACTGTAACAATGCCAACATAACAGTTTTCTACACCTGCGCTTCGCAATACACCGACACGCTGCCGTCCCGCACCATAAATTCGCCCCAGCCGTATTCGTTGATTCGAGTTTGAGCCGCGCTGTTTCGAAGCACGTCGGCATACACCTTCCCCGCGTGCTGCATTCCCACATACATCCATTTGGCGCCGCCGCTCCGGTTGGTGAGCACCACCGCCACACCGGTTTTCCCCTGAAGCCCTTCTCGGGTCCAGCCGATAATATCCGGATCGTTCAGATAGTCATGCTGTTTCCCGTGGGCGGTATCCCTGCGAAGTGACAGCATGGTTTTCAGGTGAGGCACTTCGGCAAGATAAATATCAATGCCTTTGTCGGAATACGACGCCCCGTAGTAATCGGGATAAAACACACACGGATAGCCCGCCTCTCGCAACAATATCATGGCGTAGGCGTGGGGCTTAAACCAGTAATCCACCGGAGACTCCAGCGCCTGCAGCGGTTGCGTGTCGTGATTATCAACCAATGTAACCGCCAACGTGGGATTGTCTTTCACCAGCGTCCGGTCAAATATCGTACGCATATCGTAGGTTCCATTGGACCGAGACGCCTGGTAGAAGTTGCGATGCAACGGTGCATCGAACAAGCTCATTTTTCCGTGTGTATGCGCAATAAAATTATGCAGCGCATCCACATTTCCCGGGTCCCAGTATTCACCAACTGCAAACAAATCCTTATGAGAATATCGACGAATATCGTCGAGCCAGTTTCGAAAAAAGCTGAATTGAATATGCTTGACCGCATCAAATCGAAACCCGTCCACATTGGAAATATCCAGATACCAGCGTCCCCACCTTGCCAGCTCCGTACGAACTTCAGGATGATTCATGTCCAGGTCGCAATACATTAGGTAGTCGTAGTTGCCGTTTTCGGCGCATACCATCTTTTCCCAGTCTTTTCCAAGGCCCAGAAATTTAAATATTCCCTGTTTGCCGGAGTCCATGTTGGCTGCGTAGTCCACACCGTCGAAATGATAATAACGCCACACAAAATCTGAGTAGGCGCCGCGGCGTCCGGGAAACGTGAATGTCGTGTATGCTTCAATCCACTCTTGGTCGCCCACCTCAAAATTATGATCATTTTGAAGCACCCGAATCGCTTTCACCCACTCGGTTTTGTCACCACCGCCGCGATGATTGAACACCACATCACCATACACCTGGACATTCGCAGCATGAGCCGCCGAAATGGCATTGAGGTACTGCTGCTTGGTGCCGTATTTGGTGGGGATGCCGCCTTTCTGTTCGAACTCGCCCAGGTCGTACAAATCGTACACCCCGTACCCCACATCGTTTTGCCCTGATTCACCTTTGTACGCCGGCGGCAACCACAGCGCGGTAATACCGTTCGCTGCCAGGGCCTGCACTTCATCACTCACCTGCCCCCACAATGAATCATGGGGAGAAATATACCAGTGAAAATACTGCATCATCGTGCCGTTGATTGGGGCTGACATGAAACACCTCCTGCGAATTTGTTATGGACTCCTTTACCATGCGTCGCATCTGTAACAGAGTCAATTCAACCCTGTACTTTTTCGAAATAATCGCTGTTTCAATATAGCTGAAATTAATGAATGGCATTTTGAATGGATAAATTAATTATTATAATATACCGCATAATGATAAGAGATATGCTGTTTTCGAATTGAAAGGGTTCCATCATGTTCGCAACAGGTATCAGCGGGTATCGAATACCGATTTGGGCATTCATCTTCGTCAGCATATGGCTGACGGCTGTATCCCCCGCACACTGCGACGAAACAGACTCACCGGATGCCAAGCTGTTGTTCAACGAAGGCGTGTCTCATTACAATAAAAAAGAATACGAAATCGCTGCGGATCTGTTTCAGCGCGCCTACGATGCGAAACCATCCTGGAAGCTGCTGTTCAACATCGGGCAGGCGCAGGCGGCGTCGAAACGTTACGGTTTGGCCATTCAAGCGTTTGAAGGCTATCTGATCGACGGCGGCGATAACGTTTCTGTCGAACGGCAGGAAACCACGGTTGCCGAAATCGAACGGCTTCGCCTGCTTGTGGGGCTGTTGTCAATAACTGCCCCGGATGGGCTGGAAGTTGTGGTGAACGGTGCGATTCGCGGCACCACACCTTTTAGCGCGCCGTTACAGGTGGCGGTGGGAACGCACACCGTTGAATTTATTCGAAGCGGCGAAATCATATACGAAACCAGCGTGTCCATTGGGAGCGGTATTACCACCGCAATCACTTACGAAGAGGATGCTGTGTTGTCGCAACCGTTGCCCACAGTGGAACCCACGAGTACTGAAACACCTGATACCGAGCCGGCTGCAAACAACGACGGCACCGCAGATATTGAAAACTCCCCTGCCCCGGCTTCACCGCCCCCCCTTCAAAATAAAATGACCCCCAAACTGGTTACAGGCATTATTCTGGGTGGAGCGGGAATTGTGAGTGTGGGGCTGGGAACCGCTTTTGCCGTTGCTGCGGGAAAAAGCTATCAGGCAGCACAAGATGAGCAATACGGCGACCAGACCGCGTTTGATGCCGATTATAGTGATTTTGAAAGTCGACGGGTCGGCGCGATAGTGGGGTTCGTTGCCGGCGGTGTTCTGTTGGCCGTCGGCGGCACGCTGATTACGCTGGAGTTGCTGAACAAACGGAAAAAACGCGCTTCCCGTGCGTCGCTTTCTTCAATCGGTGCAACGATTACTTTTTAAAAGGGGGAGCCATCCATGAGATATTCGCTACTACTGTTCGTCATCGCTGTCGCAGCAACCAGTTGTTGGGAACCGATGACATTCAAGGGAGACGCCGCAGGGGATTCAGACTCGGGGTCAGAAATGGATTCAAATTCCGACACATGCACGGGCGAGGCATGCATCGCACCTACCGACGCTGACGCAGACACCGATTCCGATTCCGATTCCGAT
>JAFGXQ010000097.1 GCA_016936575.1 Deltaproteobacteria bacterium | reverse complement strand
TCTGAAGATGAAGAAGCCGGCGACGACAACCCCGATGTATTTGTTGAAGCGTATGTAAACGGGTACAAATCGAAAAAGCCGTTCATGAAAACCGATGCGGTTGATGGTGACCTTGAGCCCGAATGGGGCGAGGAAGGTACTGTTCGTTTGGAGAATAACGATGTGATTCACTTCATGGTTTGGGACAAAGACCTTTCCAACCACGATCTGATTGGTGAATGCAAAACCAAAAAGATTAAAAGCGTGAAAGAGGGAACGGTCACCTTGAAGTGCGGACAGGTAAAAGAATTAGTGATTAAGATTAATAAAAAATAATCAAGCTCCCTTCTTCTCTCCTGTTCTCCTCCAAAATTGTATTGCGTCAAATACTGAAAACAGTATACAGAACAAAACTGGTATGTATTTACCACAATAACAACCCAAGGTACATAAGGATTTGATTATGGGGTTCAATACAAAAGCAGTTCACACCGGCGTTGCGAAAGACACCCAGTATAATTCGGTAACAACGCCTCTCTACACATCATCTAATTTCGCCTTCAAAAATATGTCCACCACAACCGGATACGATTACACGCGTTCCGGTAACCCGACCCGTCGAGCCGCTGAAGAAAATATCGCCGAGCTGGAGGGGGGGGTTGATGCGCGATGCACAGCAACCGGAATGAGCGCCGTTACCGGTGTACTTCACCTGTTGAAAACAGGGGACCATGTGATCGCCGGAAACGACATTTACGGCGGCACGTTCAGGTTGATGCACACGTTGTTTTCAAAAATGGGAATTCAATTTTCGTTCATTGATATGCGCTCCCCGCAGCATGTCGAGGACGCATTGCGTGACAATACCAAAATGGTTTGGATAGAAACGCCGTCCAACCCCCTGTTGAATATTGTTGATATTCAGGCGGTTGCCCGAATTGCGCGAAAACACGGTGCCCTCAGCGCAGTGGACAATACTTTCATGACGCCTTATTTCCAGAAGCCACTCGCATTGGGAGCTGATTTGGTAGTCCATTCCACAACCAAGTACATCAACGGTCATAGCGACGTGATCGGCGGCGCGATAGTTTCAGCGACCGACGCGCTGGCGCAACAGATACAGTTCAACGTGAACGCGTTGGGCATCAGCGAAGCGCCCTTCGACGCATGGCTGGTTCTTCGTGGCGTGAAAACGCTGGGTATTCGAATGGAACAGCATACCCGGAATGCTATGGCCATCGCTCAGTTTCTGGCGCAATGCGACAAAGTGGAAACAACATACTACCCCGGGTTGAAGACGCATCCGCAACACGAATTGGCCAAACAGCAAATGAGTGGCTTCGGCGGAATGGTCAGTTTTGACTTCAAACCCAATGGAATAAACCTGGATACCTTTTTCTCTAAATTGCGCTATTTCGCATTGGCCGAATCGTTGGGCGGAGTCGAATCACTGATCGAGGCGCCTTATTTCATGAGTCATGCATCCATGACCGAAGAAGCGCGAAAAGAGGCGGGAATTAAAAAGAACAACGTACGCTTGTCTATTGGCATTGAAGACACTGACGACCTTCTGGACGACCTGAAAAACGCGCTTTCCTGACATCGATTCTCCTTTCTATTTTACAGGGTGGCAACTATAATCGAACGTTATGTCAAAGGCATCGGCGATAGCGTACATCCTCGTTTTCATTTTTTATTCGACTAATGCACTGGCGAATGTTTCTCCATTATCAAGATTGCAGCGTCAACCGGATTCTCCCCTGGCGGATTTACAGATTCTGCAGATTTATGCGCAGTACCCCACCCTGGGTGCAGACGCCACGCGAGAACAGTTGGAAGAGGCGCTGAGCCTACACAAACTGCCGAACACCGCCAAGGTTCGCGCGCAATATCTACTGGCCAAGATACTGCTGAATACGGGACATCCGACAGAGGCCGCAGAACAAATCCGACAACTGGGGTTCATCACCGACTGGCAAATCACCGGACCGTATCCGAACAGGGCCAATTCAGGGTTGCAAACCGCGTTCCGGATTGAACGAGACCGCGTGACGACAGATGATTTTCCCAGTTGTACCGAGCACCCGTCACAACAGGAATGCGCGTTTCCATCGAGTTGGCTCAGTCGCCGCCTCGGTGAAAACATTCTGCAGCACGTATTCAGCCCCAGCCGGCAAATCTGTGTTTACGCTCAGACCGAAATCCGCTCCAATAACGAAAGCGAACAGATTCTGTTTTTCGGAGCGTCCGGTCAAAGCAAGTTGTTCTGGAACGGCGAACCGTTGTACACAGATGAAAATACGTATTCCTACGGCGCCGATATCAACCGCTTCCGAATTCCGCTTAAAACTAAAAATGGCGAAAACACGCTCACGGTAAAAAACTGCACAGGGCTCGATGGGGAGATCTCTTTTTTTGCGAGATTGGAAACGACAGACGGCACACCGCTGCATGAATTTTCGAAACCGGCACATTTTCGTATTCCCCTCCTGAATAACGACGAACCCCACACACCGCGTAAAACCGTTCTCACACTTCTCGAAAAATCAGCCGCTACAGCGTTGAGACGAAACGCATCCGACACTCAGAAAACCGATTACGCCGCATATGCGCTTCTTACCGATGCAATCGGAAAAAACCATGTTCCCCGGGATGTTGCTCGCTCCGCATGCTTCCATGCCAAAAATTGGGAGGCGTGCAGCACATATGCGAAAATCATCGATGCCCCCAATGAACAACGTGCAGCATATGAAGCAGTGCTTGCACAACACCCGGTTCATCCACAGGCCGAAGTGGCACTTCTCGCGCTCGACATGAATCAAATGGGAGATACCGACGTGGCCAGGCGGCTATCATCCCTGTCAGAAAAATACCCGTCAAACCCGACCGCCCAGTGCGCGTTGCTGCAATATCTGTCAAACGCGCTTCCCCGCGCAGCCCTCGCACATCAACAAACGCTTCACAACCGGTTTTCGATACCGTTGGCTTCCACCTGTGTTGCCGAGAGCCTAATCAAACGACCGGCCCACAAATACGCTGCTGAATATATTGATGCGGCGAAAAACGCGGAATATGAAAACCTGGATTGGCATCTTCGCGCGCTGGCGCTTCATCCGAAAGTCTCGTCGCAAGCCCCTATGTCAGAAATGTCCGGATTTTTCGCAGTGGGTGCACCGACCATCGACCAGTTGCTGGAAGCTGTTCAATGGATAAAAAACAGTCCTTCTTCGAAAGCGCCGCGTCGCTTTTTTATCGATGTTCTTCGTCACGCACCACGAGTATGGCAGTATCACAAGGAAGCCGGATTGTTCTATCTGGAGCAAAACGAGCAAAGCAATGGTTTTCGGCAACTTCATTATGCGCTCGAATTGGCCCCCCAAAACACTGCGCTCAGAGAAATGCTGTCATATATTGATCCGCAGCCTCCCTTTTATCAACCGTACGTGGTGGATAGCGAAACATTTACAAAACTATCTTCACAGTGCGACACGCAGGATGACGCCTGTCAACTGGTGCAAAACACGGTTGTGCAGGTATACCCGAACGGGCTGACATCAAAATTCACTCAAGTGGTGGTGAAAATCAACAGCCGTTCCGGCGCAAGGCAATGGCAGCAGTACAGTGAACAATTTTCGTCAAGTCAGCACCTTGATTTGGTTGCAGCCAGACTATACCGAAAAAACGGCGTCATCGAGGAAGCCACCGGCCGGGCCACCTTCCCCGTTTCGGAACCTTGGTACCGGCTTTATTACGATGTGGAAGCCGAAGTTGTGGAGCTGCCCAAACCGAACACAGGCGACATCGTGGAGTTTCAGTTTCGGGTAGATGATATCAGCGACGCAAACTGGTACGACGGCTATTTCGGTACAATTCTGCCGTTGCAGCAGCATATTCCTATCAAGCAGTGGGATGCGGTAATCATTCACCCTGTTGAGATGAGATTATATATGGACATTCCGAGCCGCATCGCCCACCGAACCGAGACCTCGCCCCGAGGTGAAACGGTGGACATCTATCACGCTTCTAAATTGCCTCGAATTCCGGATGAGCCGTTGGTGTCGGGAGCTACGTCGCTGGTGGACCAGCTACACCTGTCTACATACAGTGAGTGGTTTCAAATGCGAGACTGGTTCCGTGAGTTGGTACAGGCACAACTTGCCGCAAACGACGAAATCAAACAGGCGGTGATAGAAATCACCAGAGATCAGAAAACCGAACGAGAGAAAATATCAGCCGTATATCATTGGGTGACCGACCACATCCGATATGTGGGTCTGGAGTTCGGCATTCACGGGTATCAACCCTATGCGGTCAATGAAATATTCTCCAGGGGATTCGGAGACTGCAAAGATACCGCCTCTCTGATTGTCGCCATGCTCAAAACAATTCAGGTGGACGCCCATATTGCGCTGGTACGCACCCGTTCGGCGGGACCGATACAAACCCGGGTTCCTTCGCTTTCTGTTTTCAATCACGCTATCGCCTATGTTCCGAAGTACAACCTTTGGCTGGACGGCACCGCCAAACGCCACGGCACAACCGAATTTCCATTCGAAGATCAGGGGGTGGCTTCGCTGATTATCGACCGTTCCGATTCCGGGTTGGTTGAAACGCCGTATCGGACAATAGACGATTCTAGTTATGCGGAGCAACAATATTTCAAAATCGACGATCACGGAAATGCTGACGTATCAATTAAAATCACTGCAACAGGCGTATTTGCACCGTGGTTCCGCACCCAATTTGATGTAGCGGATTCACAACGGGTTCTTGAAAAAGAACTCTCATTACATTTCACAGGTATCCATATCGACGACTCATCATTTGTAAATTTCGATCAATACGAACAAACGCCGATGATTACATATAGTGCACACATTCCACATTTCGGGACATCCGCAACGAACCGCATTCGCTTTCCGGCGCTGACGCCGATAAACCTGCGACAGAAATTCGGTTCGGTGAACAAACGCTCCCACGATTTGCAGCTTGGACCGTTGAAGAATACCCACATCAGGGCGGAATTCGAGATACCTCCGACATACCGCATTATTTCGTTCCCCAAAGATATACATTTGCAATCATCGTTCGGAGAATTGGCGATTTCTGTTAAGGTGTCCGAAAGAAAAATAATAGTTGAACGAAAGTTTCACTTCAACCAGGTGATGGTGCCTGCGAATACGTACCGGCAATTCGTGCGTTTCTGTATTGAAGTCGACAAGGCAATGCAACAAAACATCACGGTGGAAAAAGAATGACGAGGCAAAACCTGTCCAAATACCGACGAACGGCAAACTCAATCGTTCGTTGGGCAACGCTGTGCGGCGGAATGATTATTCTGATCGCAGCCTGCGGCGGACAGCCGCTTCGTCAAAACGACGAATCCTATTCTCGGTATTTCGGGGTTGTCAACACGCCGTATTTTTCTGAAACAGATACGCCCCGGCTCATAAAGCGACTGCAACAGCGTGACGACGCCGGTTCACGTTTTTTGCTCGCTACTTTATACGATGAATCCGGCCAGCCGGAAAACGCCTTTGCAGAATATATGGCGGTTATTGAGGCCGCCAGAAAAGACAGCGCCCTGACCCTGGAAGCCACCGCAGCTGCATTGGCCATCGTTACGTTGCGCGATCGAGTGAAACAGTTTGAACCGCGATTTGAAAGTTTCGTGAAAAATGTCACAGTCGCACCGAAACAACTGCCGCTGGAAGCGCTATATCAACTCCGAACACTTCAATTCTCCTTCGCCCTGAAAAGCGGTACCCAGATTGCAGCGGATCGCCTGCTGGAGAAAACCGGCTGTCTTTCAACCTGGAATATCGCCGGCCCCTTCCCTCCCGGGGAATCACAGCGTTTCAAACAATTGATCGAGGGAAATCTGCCGTGGCCGCAGAAAATCCCACTCGGGCCAGGGCGACCGACGACCGCGCCCGAACATCGAAGAATCCACGTCTGCCAGGTTGAGTCCCCTCAAAACTGGTCGCCGCCGTTCGGCACGATTGTGGCACGAACCCAGATTGTACTGCCGGAACGACAGACCGTTTTTTTCAGACTACAGGGAGGAATTCAAACTCAGGTGCACATTAACGGCAAACAGGTGTTTTCTCAAACTGATGACACCCAATGGCTCCCCGATGTCACTTGGTTTTCGGCGTCACTTTCACGCGGAACACATGTGATCGCAGTGGTTGCCACATCTGACCAATATTTGCCGTCTTTTTCGCTTTCCGCAATCGGAAAATCTTCCCGTCCCCTACCGACCGGGAAACATATCAACTCGACGGCCGCACTGCAGACCTCAAAGCCGGCGCATCATATACTCTTCCCTATTCCTGACTCGCCTTCATCAGCACTGGCCGCGTATAAAATTCATCTCTGGAATAATAATCCATACGATGCGTTTTCCATTCAATCCGTCTTCTCGGCCGATGTACCTCAGACCGCACTGCTGTTGGCGGACTGGTACGCCGATACACCACTGGTGGCTCCCGAAATCGGATATGAGAAAGCACGTCAGATATTTGAAACCATCGATGAAAAGCATCCACAGGCATACCGCGCCGCATTGTTTCTGGCCAAATACGCATTCGCCAATGAGCAGATTCAGCAAAGTCTCCGTTACCTGAAACGCGCGGTTGAGGCCAGCCCGAGCGAACCGTCTCTTCGGTTGGCGCAGGCGGAAATCCAATACGCCAATGGATGGTATCACCAGGCACTTCAGGCGGTTGACCAGGCAGAGCAAATATTGGGGACAACCTGTCCCATACTTCAATGGAAATACAATATCGCCCTCTCTCAGAAAAACCCAGTACTCGCACGCTCGTACGCGGAGCGCATTTCACAGTGCAATTCGACCAGCCAGGCATACGCTACTGAGTTGGCCAGACACGGCAACTACACCGAAGCCGCCGAACAATTGAAACGCATCGCTGAGCACACTCCCAATTCTCCAGCTGCTTCGTTGCAGCTCGCAGATGCGCTGTTGCGAAGCGGTGAATGGGATCAGGCGATACACACATTGGCGACCGGTCATAATCAATTCCCCTTTGATCAATCGATATATCTGGCATTGCTCGATACCCTGCATGGGGCCGATAAAGAAACCGAAATCATCGCACTGCTCGATTCGGAAACGGCTATTTTGCCCGACATACTGGTTGAAAAATTCAGATACCTGCATCAAAACCAGCCGCTGTTCACCGAGTACCGATTAGACGGTCCGGCAGTTGTCCGTGCGTATCTACAGACGCAAAAAAACAACGAGGAAACCGATTTTTCATGGATTCTCGATCGTATGGTTCACATCATAAACGAACAGGGAAACCGCATTCAGCTCACCCATTGGATTGGTCGGGTAAATACCCTCGATATGATTGACCGTTACGCCGAAGTGGAGGTTCCCTTAGGCAATCAACTACTCATCGCGCGAACGATCAAACAGGACGGGACGTTGCTGTATCCGTCTTCCATAAAAAACAAGTCAACCATCTCGATGCCCAATCTCGAAGTCGGTGATTTTATCGAATTTGAATCAGTAGCAGCCTACCCGCCCGACCCAATCTTCACCGGAGGATTTGACACGGAACCGTTTTATTTTCAGGACTTCGATGCAACGTTTGTCCGTTCCGAAATGATCCTTGTGGCCCCCGAAAATATACCGCTTCAATACGAACTCCGAGGGGATGTACCCGAACGAATCGAAACCGTACACAACGGCTTGCGTGTCATCACCTACCGAAAACGCAATGGAACGCCGTTGCATAAAGAACCGGATGCCCCCGTATCTACCGAATATCTGCCGTCGGTGCGCATCACCTCACAGGCATCGACAGCGCAGGTCTGCCGATTTCTCACCCGACAGTATAGGTCGAAATCCAAATCTGATCCGCTGCTGCAACGATTTATGGATACCCAACAGTACTGCGAAACATGTGACGAAACTCAAATTCCGCAAGCACTGTACTACTGGATACTCGAAAACATTGAAGACGATGATATACTATCGGATCACGCCTCTCACATATTCAGTAGAAAACGCGGCAGTCGAATTCGGCTGTACCAGACGCTGCTTAAGCTTGCGGGCATCTCATCTCAAATCGGTTTTGTGATGCCTACCTATGAAGACAACACACCGTCCGACATTCCCGACCTTCACCGCATTCCATTTCCAGTGTTGCAACTGGAAGACGGAATATTTGTCAGCATGAGCGACGATTACGCGCCATTCGGCTACATTCCAACCATTCTCAGGTCACAACCGGTGCTGTTTCCCGATGCGTGCGAGCAATCACAGACCGATACGGGAAAATGGCCGTTTGATGATGAACACATAAATGCGAACATCAATATTAAGGAAGACGGAACCGCGCTGGGCCGATTCACCCATACCATCACAGGAGAAAAAGCAGCAGTTTTACGCGAACTGTTCATCAACGAACCTGAATCACAAAAAAAACTATTTGAAGAAATTCTCATCAGCGAACAACTGCCGGGGGCAATCCTGCAGTCGTTGCATATATCACATCTCCATTCGCCTGCCCAACCCCTGCAGTTTACATATGAAGCACAGATGCCCGGGGTGTCGGCTGAATTCCAAACCGGAGAATTCACGATTCCCCTGCAAACTGATTTCACGCACTATACCAGTGGATTACGCAGCCGGAAGTTTCCGTTGGTGCTCAGCATCCACCGACAGATGAAAGTGGAGACAACCATTCGACTGCCTCAATCACGAAATTTCGATTCAACCGCATATCATCGATGTGAAAAGATGAAGCAAGGAAACGCTTCATATTGCATTCGAATTACTCCAAACCAAAACACTGTACGCATTTCAGCGAATACCACGCTCGATATAAAAAGAACTCCACCAGAGCAGTACGAATCCTTCCACGAATTCGCACTGATTACTGAACAGATGAATGCTGAATCTATTCAATTTCACTGAACGCACTCATATTTTTCACTGAAAAAAAGCCAACAATTTGACACTGTATTCTCTTGTTCAGTAGTATTGCGTTACTTACTGCACCAAATAACAGGTTGTCGTTTGAGGAGGAGACTTTCGTATGCAAGGATTGACCAAAAGACAAGAAAAAGTGCTCGATTACATCACCAGTTCCATTACAGAACGCGGTTATCCCCCTACATTGCGTGAAATCGGGCGCCACATGGGTATTCGCTCAACCAATGGTGTCAACGACCATCTGCGTGCGCTGGAACGCAAAGGGTATTTGAAGCGGGAAGATATGAAATCCCGTGCATTGCGGCCGGTGAATATGGACGACAAGAAAGTCAGCGACACCGTGAAAATCCCGGTAGTCGGTCGTGTCACTGCGGGGCAACCTGTTTTAGCCGAACAGAATATCGAAGATTACATCAATGTTGACCGCTTTCTCATCGGCAACACCAAAGAGGTGTTCGGCATGTGGGTGAACGGAGATGCGATGATGCAGGCAGGTATCAACAACGGCGATTTTATTTTTGTTAAGAAGCAAATGTTTGCTGAAAAAGGCGACATTGTCGTGGCGCTACTCGGAGACAACGCAGCGGTTCGCTACTATCACCCTGAGCGCGATCACATTCGATTTGTACCCGCCAACACCAACTGCGCCCCCGTCATGGTGCGTCGGCAGGATTTTCTCCCCATGCAGTTACTCGGCGTGGTTACCGGTGTTTTCAGACGCATGTAGCCTGTCTGCCGCCGCCCCCTCCTCCGGTACACATTTACTTGAAATAAACAGTCAAACACACTAGAATTCCCGCTTCCAAATTGCGAAACGAAATCTCACGATGTCATTTATCAAAAAGTTTTTTTCAGCGCCTCCGCATGCTTCGAAATGGGAATTCTCATCGCTTGCGGTATCTATTCCGTTTTCGTTCCTAACTTTTATATTCATTATCGCGATGTTGGAACTGAGTCACATTCCGGTGGCCATGCTGAAGCAAACTCCGGAATATATCTGGAAAATCCCCGTGTTGGCAATCAACGGCGCGCTGTTTCATTTCAGGTATCATATTGTGTACCTTGTACACCTATCCATTCTGTTCTATTTTTTCAAAAATATGCGACTGTTGCTCTTTGTCACTGCCGGTTTGTGGACCGTCGCCATTACAATTTACAGCTATTTTGTTTTAACGAGTTATGTTCGCTTTCAGGGGTATTGGCCGTTTATCGTATTGTATATCGCCGCATCCGTATTTTTAATCGGAATCATCGGAGCAATGATGACACGCTCAGCCACGCTCGGCACAACACTGGGAGCAAAATTATTCCGATTTGGTTTTCCAATCGCACTGCTGTTGCTCGGCGTCCTGATGCATATCGCCGATTTTATTGTTTTTCCCAATGTGTACCCAACGCTTCACCTAACGCTGGCGCATTTTACGCTGATTGTGCTGTCACTCGGGTTCGCGCTGGCGATTTTCCGCTTTCCGCTGCGCTTCCTGCAACGGCCTAAAATAGCGTGGACAACCATCGCGGTATTCGCTCATCTCTTCTTTCTATGCATGCATCTTGTGAATTCCCCCGAAATCCAGTCTGCCAATCCCATCTATGAACGGTACACCATTTTGGGGCAGGCAAATATGATATACCGCGACATTCAGCACAACGATGGTATCGAAGCGATGAATGTGACAACCGACAATTTCAATTTCGACAGTTTCAACAAGCTGAGCGGCTTACCGAAACTGCCGTCACAGCTTCGGCTGCAGGATTACAATATCCTTTTCGTGACGGTTGAATCCCTTCGCTACGACCAAACATCATTGTATCAGCCCAAATGGAAAAACACTCCAGTACTCGAGAATCTACAAAGAAACGGAGCTTTTTCATTCGAATGGGCGTTCAGTCCTTCGATGAAAACCATGGTTTCGATGTCTTCCATTCTCACCATGACATACCCGTCATTCAGTGATCTGTCATTGAAGCGCAACCCGGCGTTCGGTCGACTTCGGGAGGAAGCGCTCACGGTTGCGGAACTGCTCCACGACAACGGCTATCAGACGTTTCGCGTATCCCACAACTTCGCGAATGTATTCACTCGTATGAATCACGGTTTCGAGCAGGGCTTCGAACGAAACAAACTGCTGTGTACCAATCCGCGTCTGGCCACTTGCGATAGAGACATCGCCAATACGACCATCGCTGAAATAAATGCGTCTCTGAAGGAACAAAAGCCCTTCTTCGGCTGGGTATTTTTGAGCGCACCGCATGCGTACTATCTGCCCCACTATGACAACATGCCGTCGAACACAGAAATCGAAAATTTCAGACAGGAAATCAGGTATTCTGATGAACAACTCGGACGCATTATCGCGCACCTGAAAAAAACCGGACTCGAAAAATCCACCATTCTGATTATTCTGGGCGACCACGGCGAAGAGTTCAAAGAGCACGGTCGGACACAACATAACAGTATCTATATGGAATGTGTCAATGTAGCGCTGGTCATTCATATTCCCGGGGTACGAGGCACCAAGCAGATAATGCCCACTTCCACTGCCTATCTCTTCCCCTGGTTGCTTCAAAACGGAAATGCAGCGTTGCGTGCCGCAGCGTACAAACGCGTAAATGAAGATTTCGGACCGATGATGAAAACACTGGACGGCGCGGTGATTACAGAACTGCTGGGTACACAACGTTCCGCGGTTGCATTGCTGAAAGACGACCTTCGGATTCATTTTGACTACGCATCAAATTACTATGAATTGTTTAACATCAAGAAAGATCGAAAAGAGCGAAACAATATTTTCAACGAAAACGACCCGACCGCGAAACAAATGCAGCTATTGGTTCAAAAATACAAGGGCATACGGAAAGCCAAAGAGCGGGTCACTTACAAATAATTTCATATGTAAAAAATGATTTTCGGGATTGACGATTTTCAATTGAGCTGAAAATATGCGTGCTCCTGATGATTAAATTATGCAAACCTGCAAAGGAGAATGTTATGTACAAACGAACCGCAGCTTTCGCAATTGCTTTGATTCTGGTGGCCTGCAACAAACCTTGTCCGGAGACCGCCAAGGAAGAATCAAAAAAAGAAGTGACCAAAGCCGACCTGAAGGACATCAATGACAAACTCAATTACTCAGTTGGGTACGACGTGGGTCGTTCGGCGCAACGAAACAAACTGGAACTGAAAGAAGACATCTTCCTGAAGGGACTTATCGACGGAATGGCCGACACCGGAGATCCCGATGCCGGGCTGCTCACCGACAAAGAACGCATCGAAATCAAACGCGAGCATTCGAAGGCGATGCGCGAGACAGAACGCAAAGAGCGTGAAGAAAAAGCCAAGGAAAACAAAACCAAAGCAGACGCGTTCCTGGCTGAAAACAAGAAAAAAGAAGGAATCGTTACAACCGAATCAGGGCTGCAGTACAAGATTCTGTCTGAAGGCGACGGCCCCAAGCCCACGTTGGAAGACCGCGTCTCCGTTCATTACACCGGTACGTTGGTTGACGGAACGGAATTCGACAGCTCGAAAAAACGCAATCGTCCCGCCACATTCCCCGTGGGTCGTGTTGTCAAAGGCTGGACCGAAGCACTCCAGTTGATGCCTGTCGGTTCCAAATGGCAGCTGTTCATTCCGCCGGACCTCGGTTACGGCGAGCGTGGCGCAGGTTCGAAAATTGAACCCAACAGCGCATTGATTTTTGAAATCGAATTGCTCGACATCGTAAAAGAAGACGAGAACGCCCCCGGCGCTTCGGCACCTGCGAAACCGGCGATGAAACCCGCCATGAAACCCGCCGCTGCTGCCAAGCCCGCTGCTGCACCTGCCGCGGCAAAACCCGCAGCTTCTGAGGAATAAGCCTTCTACCAACGGCTATCATCCTGTTTTTCCGCACCCCATTTTCGGCAATTTTTTCCAAAAAAAGCCGATCCCCCGTTGCAAAACCAAAAATATTCTCTATTATCCGCACGTTCTGGTACGGAACATCCGTTAACCGGTAGAAACCGATGGAGATGCCCGATATGAAATTAAACTTCGACAAACTTGGAAACGGCTTACTTCCTGCCATCGTGCAGGACTACGAAACCGGAAAAGTGTTAATGGTTGCGTTCATGAACCAGGAATCATTCGACATGACGGTAAAGACCAAAAAAGCAACGTATTACTCGCGCTCCAGAGATCAGCTGTGGGTAAAGGGTGAAAGTTCCGGCAATATTCAGGAAGTAAAAGAAATTTACGTGGATTGCGACGAGGATACGGTACTGGTGAAAGTAAACCAAATCGGCGACGCGGCGTGCCACAAAGGATACAATTCCTGCTTTTTCAGAAAACTCAACGACGACGGCGAACTAGAAGTGGTTGAAGAGTTGGTTTTTGATCCGAAGCAAGTATACAAAAAGTAAAGAGGTACGCAATGTCCAATAAAATCAAACTCGGCATCCCCAAAGGCAGTCTTCAAGACAGCACAGCGGCACTGTTCGCCAAAGCCGGCTACAACATCACGTTTCGTTCCAGAAGCTACTATCCGTCTATTGACGACGCTGAAATCGAATGCATGTTGATTCGGGCCCAGGAAATGTCCCGCTATGTTGAAAATGGAATTCTCGATTTGGGCCTTACCGGCCTTGACTGGATTGTCGAAAACGGCTCCGACGTTGAACAGGTGGCCGAATTGGAATACGCCAAGGCGAGTTACGGCGACGTCCGGTGGGTTTTGGCTGTTCCCAACGATTCTGACATCAAGGGTCCCAAAGACCTGGAAGGTAAAACCATCGCAACCGAAGTGGTAAATCTGACCAGGGAATACCTGAAAAAGCACGGCGTCAACGCGAAGGTTGAATTCTCATGGGGCGCGACCGAGGTAAAACCACCCAAGCTCGCGGATGCGATTGTTGAAATCACCGAAACCGGGTCTTCACTGCGTGCCAACAACCTCAAAATCATTGATGACATTCAAATTTCGACCACCCGACTAATCGCCAATAAAAACGCGATGAAAGACGAATGGAAAGCCGACAAAATTTCGCGTATCGCGCTGATGCTTGAATCGGCCATTCAGGCACGCAATTTCGTCGGACTGAAAATGAACTGCTCTGTGGATGTACTAGATAAAATCATAGACATTCTGCCTTCGCTGCACAATCCGACAGTGGCGCATCTGACCGACGAAAACTGGCGCGCGGTCGAAATCATCGTTGAAGAATCAACAGTGCGCACTCTGCTTCCCAAACTGAAAGAGGCCGGAGCAGAGGGAATTATCGAATATCCCATCAATAAAATCATCCCGTAATTTTTTCCGCACACTTTCGCCCCTGTGATATAGTCACTGCATGTTTCGTCCGATTTTAAAATACGGTCTGCTATTACCATTCCTGATAACCGCGCAATTGGTTTCGGTGTCCGCATGCGCAGGTTCCTATAAAGCGGGCACCACACTCACAGGTATCGCAGCGTATTACGCCGACAAGCTTCATGGACGAGCCACAGCCAGCGGCGAACTGTATGACAAGACCAAGCTTACCGCGGCCCACAAGACCCTGCCCTTCGGCACCACAGTAAAAGTGACCAACGTATCAAATATGAAAACGGTCATCGTGCGCGTAAACGACCGCGGCCCTTTCGGAGATCGCAAACGTATTATCGACCTGTCCCGGGAAGCCGCCGAACGAATCGACATGATTCGCCAGGGGATCACCGAAGTTGAAGTGGAAATCCTGGAACTCCCCGCAGCTAAATAGGAGGCGACGCTTCAAATTCCACATGAAATCCCAGAGCCTGAGCGCAACGATTCAACGTTTGATCGTATGAAAATATGGACACCGCAGACTCCGGACGTTTCTGTTGAAAAATAATCGCAGTCGCCAGATGCAACGCATCAAGTGTTTTTACCACAACGGGAAAAGACTCCCCCGCGCGCACCCTCACCGTATCTGACAACCCAACGATGGAGACACCGTCAAGGACTTGATTGACCCGACGCATTGCTTCCACAAAGCCGGCGTCGTTCAACGCGCCGGTCAAGCGATATCGATGGATCACACGCATGCATTCAATATTCAGCAGTTCACTGGAGATAACTGAATCGTGCTGAAATGCCTTGGAAATACTCGAATCGCCGCAAAGCACATGCTGAAGAAGCACAGAGGAATCCAGGTATGCTACCATCGTTCTTCCCTGTCTTCAATTACTGCATCCAAGGGGTTTTGAGTGGTTAGCGGATTCAGCGGCTCACATCTGTATTCTATTTTCGCCTCACGAACAAACAGCGTTTCTTCTTCCCCCAAAGGCTTCAATTCAGCCACAGGATAATTGTGATCCATGATAACGATACGGCTACCACTTTTCACCTTTTTTATCTCAGCGCTGAGGTGCGCTTTTAGTTTCGAGATAGATATAGTCTCCATATGACCAGTTTATGACCCAAACGAAAAAAGTCAAACAATGTTGGGAATCGGGCAGTAATAGAAGGGGAACAAAACGGTCTATTGTTGCAGCGTTACGGTGTTTCCGGCGCCGCCGACACTGGCGGTAACTGCGGCGACAACCTCAGACGCAGGCATGGCGGTGTACGCGTAGGGAATATCGAATACCGTACCGAATGAATCGTTCAGGTTCTGACCGCTACCGATATTGCCGATTCCCCGCCAACCACGCGGACTGCCCATATCTGTCCAGATGGAGCGGTCTTCATCGTATACGCTGTTTTCGGCAATCAACGCCATATCGAACCCCACCCCATGAATCTGCCCTCCGCCGGTGTTGTGGTAATTATTCAACATGTGAATATTGCCGAATCGTCCGCGTGGCTGACGGGAATCCACGCGATCCCCCCAGTGACAATTCATGTACGTGATATTCAGCTTCCCATCACTGTTGAATTCATCATCGCTGCCGGCAATCAGGTTGGAGTAGCGATGTTCCTTATCGTAGGTGTAATAGAAATTACTCCACGAGACGGTCACGAAATCGCCGGCCTGGGTGATGTCGCAATTGCCGTCCTGACCATCTGACACATCGAGGTGGTCGAGCCATACATTGTGTGCGCCGTTTCCGACATACACAGCATCCTTACCGACCTTGCATTCGTCATATGTACCGCAGTATTCACCGCGAATGGCGATGTTGCGCACAATCACGTTGCTAATCGTCGCCCCGCTGATTGCCATATTTCCGGTAATCATCACTCCCGGCGCCGTGCCGACAATGGTGGTATTCGACCCCGGCCGCAGTTCTCCGCTGTAGTTACCCGGTTCAACCAGTACGATTTTGGAATCCGAACCGCTGACCGCACTTTGCAGCGCACTCATGCTGTTCACGGTCACCGCGCTGCTCAAATCAGTGCCGCCACCCCAGGTACCGCCGTTCATGCTGGCCCACCCCGGCGCGGCATCTGTAATGCGGATGACACCGTCAATATTCGAAATCGTGCATTCTTCAATCGACAGATCCCCTCCCCCATATACACTGAGCGAATCAATATTGGCCGGTCCCTCGGTGGAATCCGAAGTCAACCGAATGGTGTTGAGTCCCGCAACGAACGATACCTGCTGACTGACGGTCGTCCACGTATCCCAATCAGTTGTTGTGGGAAAATCAACGGCTCCGATGCTCACATCATTCACTGCCAATGTAGCCGGACGCGATGCGCTTCCCCCGTTGGAGAATCGCCACTCCAGGGTAACATTTTGTGCAGTGGCGGCAGTCACCTCCCACCGCAATTCCGCACCGGTGGAATTGGTTCCATTGATGTATCCGGTTCCTGTATAGCCGGTATGCTCGGTTTCTACGGTGCCGTTCGCGGAACACAGTCCCTCCGACTCCTGTATTACCACAGACACCGAATCGCTGTCGGAATCCGTGTCGCTATCGGTATCGGCATCGGTGTCGCTATCCGTATCCGTGTCGCTGTCGGAATCCGTGTCGCTATCGGAATCCGTGTCACTGTCGGAATCCGTATCGCTATCCGAATCCGAATCGCTGTCGGCGTCTGAGTCCGTATCGCTATCGGAATCCGTATCACTATCAGAATCCGTATCACTATCAGAATCCGTGTCACTATCAGAATCCGTGTCACTATCCGAATCCGTGTCACTATCCGAATCCGTGTCACTATCCGAATCCGAATCGCTGTCGGCGTCTGAGTCCGTATCGCTATCGGAATCACCATCGGCATCGCCGTCGGAGTTGGGTTCTGATACCGACGTGCCCGATTCTGTGCATCCGAACACCACAAACCATGCCGCCAACACGGCAAAAATAAATAGTCGGTTCATTTTTTCTCCTCTAGAACATATGAGAATGGTTATCACACGTATGGTTATCACACGTATAGATATGTGTAATTGACAACGAAAACGGGTAGGTATGAGGAAATTTTTACAGATTTTACAGCGGAATTTTACGAATCCAGCCGTGCTTATCGGGCTCAATGCCCAGTTGGATATTCACCAACTGATTGTATAACCGGGTGCAGTACTCCCCAGGCTGACCATCGGTCGAATACACGGCTTTTCGATCGCGATAAGCAATGGAGCTCACCGGAGTAATAACGGCAGCGGTGCCGCAGCAACCGGCATCAATAAATTCGAAAATCTCTTCCACCGGCACGGCTCGCCGCACTGGATTCAACCCCATGTCGTCGGCCAGCTGAATCAGCGACATATTGGTAATGGACGGCAGCACTGAGTTGCTCTGTGGGGTCACATACTGCTTATCTTTGGTGATGCCAAAGAAATTCGCCGGACCGGATTCGTCGAGATATTTCTTCTCCCGGGCATCAAGATAAAGCGCTTCGGTATACCCCTGGGCCTTCGCTTTGAAGCTGCCTCGCAAACCGGCCGCATAGTTGCCGCCGACCTTCACATCGCCCACACCATTGGGCGCCGCGCGATCAAACGATTCTTCAACAACCAAATCCACCGGTTTAAATCCCTCTTTAAAATAGGGGCCAACGGGGGTAACCATCACAATAAACATATACTCATCGGCCGGACGCACGCCGATTCTCGCGCCAGTACCGATAACCAGCGGACGAATATACAGTGTGGCCCCCGTACCGAACGGCGGGATGTACTTTTTATTAGCGTCGATCACACGATTCACCGCATCCTGAAACATCTCCACCGGAATGGTCGGCATATAGATCTTATCGCACGACCGGTTCATTCGAAGCGCGTTTTCGTTGTCGCGAAACACCACAACATCGCCGTTTTGCTGTTCATAGGCTTTCAGGCCTTCAAATGCTTGCTGGCCGTAGTGCAAACAAGTCGCAGCCATATGCATTGGAATAATCTCGTCAGAACTCACCACGCCGTCATTCCAAACACCGTCTTTCCAGGTGTACCTGATGTTGAAATCCGTTTTCCGATAAGTGAATCCTAAATTCTTCCAATCCAAATCTGCCCGTTGCATCAATTGCTCCGTTATATTCTGTTCCAGTTCGCTGCAAATGCATCCTGCAGCCCTTCGCCTCAATCACGTGTATCATTTATGGACAAAGGTTAATCTTTATAAGATGCCGCCCTTATTATTTCAATCTTTATTATTTCAATCTTTTTAGCGCATTGAAGCTCAATTCGCGCATCTGTCGGTTCTCATGTCCCACAGCGAGCATCTCTAAAAACGCCACCGATTCGGGACCGCCAATTTTCGACAACACCTCTACGCATCGGGCCTCCACTTCAACTCCGCCGCGACGTGCGATTTGAATAATCTCCTTCACATTCGATTCATCGGCCACCACTGACGCGGTTTCCGCAGCGGCCGATGCCACTTCGGTTCTGGGATCGTCCAGCAGTGAAACCACTTTGCCTGCCGCCGACTTCTCCCCGTTCATTTTCAGCAATTCAAGTGCAAGTATCTGCTCATCGGCTTCGGGAGACGCCAACGCCGCCACCCAGGTTCGGGTGTTTCCATTGCAAATCCGAATATTCGACCGTAGGCCGTCAGACAGATCGTTCAGAACGCCGCGTGCCAAGCGCTGTCGTTTTTGCGCTGAATCGCCCTCGATGCTTCCCATGACGACCACCTTCACCGGCACATTCGCTTCGGAGAAGAGAAATCTTCCTTCCAGAATCATCACGCTGCCGACTTCATCGGATCTCATGCTGCCGCGAATGAACAGTACCGGGACACTATCGTTTTCCAAAGACGGCAATTTCAGCAAAGTTCGGCTGCGCAGTGTTTTTTTCAGCTGTGCGGCAGAAATCGTGCCGCTGTCATCCATCCAGTTCATCAGCTTCAATTCGAAAGCACCGTTTTCCTTTGACAATGTGGAACCGTCACCACAGCATAAAAGCATCCAGCTCAGCATTCCGATGCATAAATAAACGAAACCGGTGCGATTCGTTTGTATCATCTATTGCGCAGCTCCGTTACGAGATATCATTTTCTTCAGTGCCTCCCGACCCAGCGTCGAAAAATCGCTTCGATAGTTGTGTCCACCACCCTGCATGTCCACGTACTCATATATATACCCCATTTTTATAATCTTCCTTTTTATTCTGAATGCGTTCTCCCGGTTCCCCGGCAAACTCATGGCGATTCCAATGGCATTCACCCCATTTTCTTTCATGGTTGGGAGGTTCCATTCCAACTGTTTCATCCCCCCCTCTATCACAAATACGGTTGGAAATAGTTTTTCATTCAGTTTTATTACCTGGGGCAACAGAATTGCCCCCAGCGAAAACCCCACCAGCACCATTCCTTCCCGAGAGACCATATTCGGATACTTCTGCTCCAGCGCTTCCAATGCGGCATGAATCTCCCGATTGACCGCAACAGCGCCCCCTTTGTAGGTCCACCGATCCTCCCGCAGCGTCGCAAACTCTGTGCGAACACCACGGGGACACAACACCCATCCGTACCAGGACGCCACGTCTTTCCACATCTCACACTGCCACTCCGGGCGGTCAAAGTTTCCGTGCAGCACCACCACGACCGGTTTTGCACCACTGTTCACATCACTGGGACCAACATGGGAAGCATCATGATATCCGGTAACTGGAAGAGGGGTCGGCGCTGATATCACAGGGAATTGAATCAATGCCGCATCCTCTGCGGCAACAGCATTCGGCACAACCTTTTTCACAACCGGTTCTGTATCCACCGATGCCGCTTCCGATTCGGAGAAATCCTGTTTCTCTGACGCAGGCACCCCGCACGATGCAATCCCCCCGCCACCAGAAACAACCAGCGTGAGAAGCATGACAAAACCTGCGCGATAATCGGCACTCATCATTTCTATCTTTACACCAAAGATGATTAATGCAAATGATGAATCGGCGCTCCGTTTATGGAGCAAACCGAAACGTCAATCGTTTAAACATCAGAATAATAAAATCAAATTATGAAAATTTACCGTGTCGCCGCAGCCACTCTGAATCAGACACCGCTCCATTGGGAGGGGAATTTCAATAATATTGCCGCCGCAATCGAACAGGCCCGATCAGAGGAAGCCGCGTTGCTGTGTCTACCGGAAATGGCGATTACCGGATACGGCTGTGAAGATGCGTTTCTATCGCCCGCCACTCAACACACGGCGCTCGAAATGCTGAACCGAATCGTACCATTGTGCGCAGATATCGTAGTAGCGGTGGGCCTTCCGGTAAACTATGAAAACGCACTGTACAACTGCGTCGCGCTCATATCTGATGGCAGTATTCGAGGCATTGCGGCCAAACAATTTCTCGCGGGAGACGGCATTCATTATGAACCGAGATGGTTCAAACCCTGGATGGCCGGACGACACGTCCAGCTCCACTTCGCTGGCGAACCCGTACCGTTCGGAGACCTGATTTTTGAAATCAACGACATCAAACTGGGCTTTGAAATCTGTGAAGATGCATGGGTGGCCAACCGTCCGGGGATTCGTCTCGCTGAGCGGGGGGCAGATATCATACTGAACCCCAGCGCCAGCCATTTCAGTTTCGCCAAGCACGAAACGCGAAAATCATTTGTACGGGAAGGATCCCGCGCATTTGCATGCGCGTATATGTATACCAATCTGGTAGGAAACGAAGCCGGGCGCATCGTCTACGACGGCGGCGCCATTATCGCTTCGGCGGGTCGCATCATCGCTGAGGGAAAGCGGTTTTCATTCAAGCCTGTAGCGCTCACCATCGCCAACATTGATATTGACCAGGCGCGAATGCAAAAAACCCAACGTCCTCAAACCGGGGCAAACGGCACTGAAAACAAAGTATCGTTCAGCGCCCCGCATTTCAAAGACACACTTCGCCGCGACGTTTCTTCCCCGGTGAATGACGCGCCGATGCCCAAAGCCGAAGAATTCGCACGGGCAATCTCCCTGGGCCTCTTTGACTACATGTGCAAGAGCCACTCGCGCGGTTTCATTCTCTCCCTGAGCGGGGGCGCGGATTCCGGCGCGGTGGCGGTGTTGATAAAAATCATGGTGGACCTGGCGCTTGCGGAACTGGGCCACACTGAACTTCGCAACCGACTAGCCTATATTGAATTGCCGCGGATGGACGCGCATTCCATCGTGAATAAATTACTCACCTGTGTGTATCAGGCCACGCGCAATTCATCAGAAACCACACGGCATGCCGCCGAAACGGTTGCGTCCTCCGTGGGTGCCGAATTCTTTACATGGAATGTGGATGAAATGGTCTCCGGATACACCCACATGCTTGAATCCTCTCTCGACCGCACGCTCGCCTGGGATACCGATGACCTGGCCCTTCAGAATATTCAGGCCCGAGTACGTGCTCCCGGTGTGTGGATGCTGGCCAACGTAAAAGGCGCGTTGCTGCTGTCTACCAGCAATCGCTCCGAAGCGGCCGTCGGATATGCCACAATGGATGGCGATACCTCGGGCGGTTTAAGCCCCATCGCCGGCATAGATAAAGCGTATCTGCTCAACTGGCTCGTCGCAATGGAAAAAAACGGAGTCGCAGAGATTCCGGCAATGCCGTTCCTCAAGGCGATCAACGCTCAACAGCCCACTGCTGAATTGCGACCGCTCGCTTCGAGCCAAACCGATGAAAGCGATTTGATGCCGTATGTTGTATTGGAAGCAATTGAAAAACTGGCGATCCGCGACCGGAAAAACCCGATTGAAATTTACGACATCATGAAAGCCACGCCCAATACAGATTCAGAAACCGTCAAACTATGGATTCGCCGATTCTTCACATTGTGGAGTCGAAATCAGTGGAAACGAGAACGCTATGCGCCGTCGTTTCATCTCGATGACGAGAACCTCGACCCCAAAACCTGGTGTCGCTTTCCCATTCTCAGCGGCGGTTTTACTAAAGAATTAAAAGAGTTAGATAGTCTTTGAGTATATCTGAGCGGGAACAGGAGAACTGAATCAGGTCCGTCATCGATTCGCATCAATAGCCGAAATACCGCTTACGAAAAAGATTAAAAAATATTCAAAAATGCAATATTTTTGTTTTTTTTTTAGCCAGCAATTGACTTCGTTCGAACAAAATGTAATCTACATGCCATCGAAAAATATGCGGTAATTTCAACCAGAGGAATGAATCCTCTCACCGCGTTTTATTCAAGGAGAAAGAAAATGAAAAAAATGGCTAAACTTTTCGTAGGCGCGATGATCCTTGCTGCAGCAGTAACCGCTTGTTCTTACGGTGGCGTTGCTGTTACCCCCTCCAACAAAGCAATCGTTATGCGTAACGATGGTTTCCTTTTCGGTATTCTGAGAAAAGCATACGTTTGTGACGTATCTGACGCCGGCCTCAGCAACTGCCAGGCATCTGCAGAAAAACCGTAATCTTTCCTTTTTTTAAAACGACATTTCATTCTATCCAAGTAATATAGCCCCATGAAAATACAGAACGTCATATTCATTACACTATTGGTTTATGTTTTTCTCGCTCCGTTGTCTTGCGGCGGCGACAAAACGGATGCGTCAACCCAGCTGGACACAGACAGGACAGAACCCGTGGGAATCATTCTCAATCCCTCCGGTAAACTTCCCGGCCTCGATATTGCCGTATATCTTTCTCCCGAAGTGGAACACCGACTTGTGGCGGAAAGCTTTTCCATGGCACTGCATACCGCCCGCCAGGGTTGCGAACAGGAGTTGAAATCGGCCGGCGCCGAAATCATTTCAATTTCCGGAATGACCATATTCGATGGGAAACTGTCCGCCCAGGATGCCGATGAAGAACCCAATCCCTTAATTCATTGTATAAAAAGTAAACTGAACGGGGTGAATGTTCCTAAATTTGAAAAAGGAACACACATTGTAGCGATTCAACTCCGAGCACAAAAAGGGCAGCCATGAAACGCGCTGTTGTGTGTCTACTTCCAATCGCTTTCGCGGCTCTCTGCGTACCGCTGCATGCAAAAGAGTCTCCTCAGAGTAACGACGCTATGTTCATCGGCCCCATGTTCGACAGCCGCACAATCAACGCTGATGCCGAATTCGGTTTCATCGCGTGGAACAATACTCAAACCCCAAGCCGGTTTTTCAGTAGAATCCGCGTCGGTCTGCTGCGCACCAGAGACCCGTTTTTTGCAAGCGCCGATCTCGGTGTCAATATCGGCGGGCTTCGACCAGTGGCTATCGGCATTCATTTTGGTGTTACTCATTTAATCAGCGGATTCTCCGTCCAGGCGTTTTATGCGATGTCACCCGACGATGCCGCTTCTATCATTGGTGCCTCGTTGGGATGGGCCGTTTTCGCCGCGGAGATGCAATTCGCTCCCGGTGATGATTTTGACCGGATACTATTATTCAGCTTGCGAATTCCTTTCGGTGCAATCATGTACGGACTGTATCGAATGGAGCACGACGTACAACAGCAGCTTCAAAGAAATCGCGGATCGCACTGAGCCCACTGCGCCAGCGAACAAAATTTCAATACCGCGCACACGCCAGTCGGCACCCGAGCATCAATCGCTCCAGTTGGCCCAGCGGATCGAGCGTGGTCACCAGAATCGTCCGCGGCACCTTGTGCATACCGGAGCGAAGCAGCAATCGAACCAGTTGAAATCTCAACTCGCCAAGCACCGCACCGGCAAACGGCGTCCAGGCCAGGTCAATGGCCGAAGGTCGATGAAACCACCCTTCCACCAGGTACTCCCATGTCAAAGAGGCGCCCATCGCGTACAAAAACGCCACGAGCCCACTGTGTCCCATGGTTCTGGCCGACATATACACTTCAGAACCGTAAATTGGGTGAAGCACACCGTTGATGACCCAGGGGTCGTCATCGAGCTGTAAAAAATAGCGGTTCGAATTCATATAGGGCCGCTTTGACCAGGCTTGCCCGAACTGTTCCACGCTGCCGGCCCGGGGAGAGAACGAATCCGGCCACAATATCACCAGCCCGGCATACATGGCGCTGTCAAGCAGCAGAATTCTGGCGACCGGTGCGGCATATCGGATCGGTTTTTTTAGAGATTCACAGGTAGGCGGGCCCTCCGGTGCCTCCGCCGCGACACACGTTGCGCTCGCAAAAAAAATCAACCACGCGACAATCGGGGCGAGCTGTATATGCAACCGACTCATTTTGCTTTTACAGATTGAAGACATTCCTGCATCAACGCCTTGATCTCGGTCGGCGTTACCGCATCGGGTACCCAATGAAGAGAGGGATGCAGCGTCTGCAAATGGGAAAATCGCTTCTGTTGCCGTGAAAAGTCGTATGCAAGAATGACCGGAATATGAACAAAATTTTCTTTGCGCAACTTCTCCAGAATAAACAGTCCCTGATTGTTTTGCAAAAACGTAAATGCCCGCAAGGGGTCGCCGTTGTGCTCCCGGGTCGCCTTCACGTGGTCGCCCAGCAAATCACTCTTGGGAATTCGATCAAATCGCATGTCCAGATACACAATATCCACTTTTTCGGTTTGCAAAATCTGAACCGCCTGCTCACCGCTTTTGGCCTGCAGATAGTTTGGACCGAGCACAAATTTGCTCAAGCTCTCCAGGTATTCGTCGCCGTCTTCAACAATCAGAACTACTGCTTCTTCCATTTTTGTCCTTACGCATCATCTCCAGAGGAGGCAACCGGTAACTTCACTGCCACCGCCTTTTCAAATCCGTCTGTTCCGTCAAACACATCGAGCGTACCGTCGTATCGGGTAACCAAATCGGCAGTCAATCCGAGACCCTCTTCGATGTATCGCCCACGCAGCATCTCCGCGGTGAGCTCCTTGGGCGACTTATCCTTAACGAGCATCACCACGCGCTCTATTCCGGTCACCATATCCACTTCGGTCGAAACCGATAACCCCAGTTCCACCTCTTCTATATTTTCGGTGTACACCAGTGAGGACTGAATAGCATTGCGAATGAGGTTGGTTAAAATATCTTCAAATGCAGCCCGGGGTACCGCAATATTTACAGAATCGCTCTCTTCGAGCTGCATCTCTAACTGCACCGGTGCAAACGAAACGCCCTCGAACGCGGGTTCCAGCAAGCAACGTTCGTACACGTCGCGAATCAGCGCTTCGTTCACCGTCAGCGTTCTCAACTTGTTCAGCAAATCCCGCACCGCCTCGTATCCCTCGATATTGAGCAACGCGGAAGCATTTTTCAAATCGCGTTTCAGCGCGGATTTCGACGCATACGACAGCATTGCATACCGCTCTAAGCGAGAACGATTTTTGCGTACCAGTGCCATCCCTTTAATCAACGGTGATGTCGCCGCGTCCTTGCGCTTCAGGTTGAGTCTCTTTTTATGCGCATCGCCGATTCGAACCAATTCATCGATATAGTGCTGCAACCGAGCCTGCACCCCGCCGGTTCCGTCTCCCAGCATCTGTTTGTGGAAATGAGCGATCCGACTGGAGACATCCTCTCCATTTTCGATGGCGTCCACCAACCCGACCAGCATCATGGTATTGTGCTTCAACACCTCATGACGAACCGCCGACAGTATCCGCTGCACCTGAATACCCGCATCAGGGTATTCCGCAATCAGACGACTGAGATTCGTCCCGCCCCAAATTCTCATAAACAAAATGAACACAAAGAGCAGCAACGAAAATATGGTCAATGCCGCCAGCGATTTGAACGCGTCGAATCGCTGCTCCAGTTTCTGGCGTAGCTCACGTGCTTCCGCCCGATATATCGACGCTGTGTCATTGTTTAAAAACAGTTCAATCCGCCGTTTAGCCGTAAGCAACGCATTGATACGAGCCAAATCTCGAAAAATCGCCAACAGCGTATCGTCCAAATCACCCGCATCGAGTTTGGCCAGTAGATAGGTGGCGCCGCCGTATCCGAGTTGTTCCGCGCGTTCCAAATGAATTCGACCGTTATCGAGTTTACCCTGCTCAATGAACACCAAACCCAGTTGCTCGTGGATAATCGGCTGTTTTTCTTTTTTCTGCAGCGACTGCCACAACACCTGCTGCGCTTCTTTCGACCGCCCTGCCCCCAGCAGAATTCTTGCCTCCAAATTGAGAACCGCAGGTCCCCGGTCGGATTCCGGCAACTTTCTGAGCTCGACCATCGCGCCGTTCAGATTGCCGCGTTTCAGATGCGCTTTCGCGCGCTGAAGTGCCTCCTTCATTGCCGGACTCATGTTTCCGTCCGCTGCCCGAGCCGCTTCATCCAATCCGCTGTCAATCAGATCTTCGGGCGGCAACAACGTCTCAAGGGCGCGTTTCAGCTTTATCGCCTCCTGACGCTTGGGGGAGCTGGCGGCAATGCGCCCCAGGAATATTTTCACATGAGACAATGCGCCCATCGGATCGCCCGTTTCCCGCAATGCCATCGCCAAATCCAGCTCCAAATCAATCCACTGGGGTCGCAACTCCAGTGCGCGTGTCAAAAACACCACTGCCCACCCGGCCTGATCGGTATTTTTTCGCGTCAGATACAATTGGGCCAGTTTCGCATACAATGCCGGATTGTCTCTATCGATAACGAGCGCACGCAACCACGACATCTCAGCCTCGCGCACCCGCCCGGTACGATACAGCAAATCACCATAACCGGCCATGGCACCGGCATAGGTGGGCGAATTCTTCAATGCTTGCAGGTACAGATGCTCCGCCTGCGCATACTTCCGGCTGTTAAACAGTTGGCGCGCATTGTTGGCTAAGCGTTCAGCCTTTTCAGACACCTCGGGCCCCTGCCATCCCACACGAACACTCTGCGCCTCCACTTCTAACTCCCATAAACGTCCGTCGGCCAGCGGCTTCACAGCTTCTGCTTTTACCGACTTGTACCACTCAACGGCTTCATCCGTTTTTCCCATGTCGCGAAAAAAATCACCCAATTCCAGCTTCAGCTTCTCTGTGGGGCGCTGCAAAACCAGATACTCTTTGTAAAATCGTTCCCCTTGAACCAGATGGCCCCGCAACACTTCCAACCGGGCCTGACGTAAAATCACCTTGGGGCTGTTTCCGAATATCTCACGCGCCTTCACCAGCAACGCTGCGGAATTGGCCAGTTGCTTCTCGTCTTCGGGAGACGACTCCATCAGAAGATCGCTGTAGTTCAGATAGGCTACCGCCCGCTCAGGATCAAGCGCGATGGCCTCCTCGTAATATTTTTTGGCGTCTTCCACGTTTCCAAGCAGTGCATGCACATAACCATAGTTATTCACCACTTCAGCATTTTCAGGAGATAACTCATACGCTTCCCGAAATACAGTCAGCGCGTCGGGATACTTGTATTTCTTGAGCAGCTTCTTGCCCTGCTCATTTTTTTCCCGCGCCAGTTTTTCAATCGCCGCTTCCACATCTTCGGTGATTTCCGTATCTGCCGCGGGGTGAACCGTCGGTTCGCTGGAGGGTTCTTCCTCCGGGCGCAACGGCACCAACTCGTTCTCCGAAGGACCATCGGGAATCTGCAGCAGCGCTAGAATCAGAAGATGACCCCAAATCACATTCATCTATTCGATCTCTCTGACTTTCAGCCCCAGCTGGTTAAATCGCAAACGAACCGAACGCGCCTTGGTTTCATCGCCAAGCAACATCAGCGCCATCTCGGAGAAATCCCGTTTACACCGTTTAAACAGCGATAAAAAATACTGTCGTTCCACTTCCTTGGCCACTTCATTCAATGTGGCGCCGGGATGAACCGTCACCGGCAGTTGATTGGGTGCCCGCAATCCGGCAGAAAATTCCTCGGATGACGACAGCGGCACCGCCATAGCTCCCTGCAGCAGATTACCGACCAATCCGGTGTCCACCTGCAATTGATTTGACGAAAGTGAAATGTTCCGACGAACGGCGTCAATGGCGTCCACCAATGTGAAGGTGATCAGGTTGTATATCAGCATCTCCAATTCGCGGATATTTCCCGGCCAGTGATGACTTTCCAGCATCTTCCATACCGGTTTGGGAACCACTAGTAAAAGGGTGTCCTTCTCATCGTCATGTCGTTCCCGACCGACAACCAATTGAAGACCGCGAATCACAGAGACACCCAACGCCGGCGCCACCTCCGCACACAGCGCAGCGATATCTTCCCGGTAAAAAGCACGCTCCGTGAACCGTTTGGCCAAAAACGCCAAGTCACCGATTCGCTTCCGAAGGGGGGGAATATGTACCCGGGTCGCGGGAGATAGTCTCATATACAGATCCGGACGAAACGTTCCGGCGGCAACCGCTTCATCCAACGGACGATTACTTGCAGCCACCACTTTCACGTCCACATGGATCTCCCGCGTCGCTCCCAGTGGGCGAACTTTTCTATCCTGCAGCACGAGTAGGAGCTGTTTTTGAATTTCAAGCGGTGCATTCTGAATTTCATCGATAAACAGGGTTCCACCGTTCGCCATTTCGAAAACCCCTTTTCGGGTTTCAACCGCGCCGGTATAGGCACCTTTTACCGCGCCGAACAGATGGGATGACACGAGATTGGAAGGCACCGTCGATAAATCAAGCACCACGAACGGGCCGCTTCTCTCGCTTCGCAGGTGCACGAACTGTTCCGCCAGATACGATTTTCCCGTGCCGGTTTCCCCTTCCAGTATAATGGGCATGCCGCCTTTGGCCAGCACCGTCAACCGACGGTGAATCGCTTTCATCTGGGCGTCTTCTCCCCACAGAATGCGGGTATCGCCATCGGTGCGGTTGGACTGGGTCGCAGAGTGAATGCGCACCCGGAGCGCATCCACATCGTTGCTATCGAGCACATACGTCATGGATTGAGACACCAAATCGGTGGCGGCGTCGACCAGCGACAAATCCTCAAGTGATGTCAGAAGCACTACCGGCAGCGACGGAAACCGCTCGTGAATCTCCCGTAAAATAGCAACCCCCTGAAAGCGTTTGGTTCGCCGCAAACTCGATGAATCATCAAGAGGAAACAACCTTTCCTCGGGTATGTCGAAATGCATGTCGAGCAGCACCGCATCAATGGATGCAGTATTGTCCGCCAAAAAACCGATGGCAGAAGGGCCGTCTTTCAACCACGGAGACGGCCCCGGCGGCGCTACCAGTTCAAACTCCGGCATCCGCGTTTGAATCAGGTCGGCATAAGTGTCTCCGTCGTCAATCAGCAGCAATCGTACCCGCTCACTCACCTTGTTCCTCCTCAATGATTTGCATGATTGTCTCTGAGATACCCCGGGCAATCTTCTGAATCTGCCCCACGTGAGGCGGAGCCGATTCACCGCCGGATGTTAAAAATCGTTTCATCGCCAGCGTCTCATTCGCCGCATTCACCAGCCGCTCATACCCCCCGAACGGGTAATCGAGCGCATCAATCTCACTTTTATAGCGAAGCCAGATTTGTTCGGCAGACTGATGTTCCACCCCGATTTTTCGCGTTTCAAATAACGCGGCATGCAGTGCTTCCTCAATCATATCTGCGGGAGAATCTGTGGTCAAATGCGACAAATGGAGAAACACGTACTTGCCGAGATCGTGTTTCAAATCCATCAGGATATCAATTAGTTCGTCTTTTTTCGTCCATCGCGAATCTATCATTCGTGTAGAAATACTACTTTTAATAAAAAAAGTATACTCAGAATCTGCGGAGGGATCCCGATTCGAAACGCCATTCCGGAGTAACCAGCGACGCATTGGAGTGATACCGATACCACGGCCCCAAACGGGGTTCGGATGGGTTTTTCAGCAGATGAATATCCTGGGCAGGCATATAGCTTTGGGCCAACAAAAACACACGCTCGCCGCGGGCGTTCTCCGCGACATCCATTACCATCACAGCGTGCCCGTAGGCACCTTTCTGTGCCGGTTCGATAAACACATCACCCGCTTGAAGCGCCTGCCGCGACGAGACGGGTTTCAACATGTGGTACAATGAAGCGGTATTGGCAAAAGCGAACACATTTGATAAGTATCGACGAAATCCCACCTTGTGATAATCGCGATAGCATAGTTGTTTATTGGATGCGGCACGAAAGCACACCGACTGCGCTTTTCCGGCGCTGTATAGATATTCGGCCCGAAGCCGCATCACCGCATCAGCACATTGCTGACGGTCTCTTGTACCCACATCAATATCTATTACGGCCGCATGGACATCCTGATTACATTTCAGTTTACCGTTAAATAAACGCACCGGACTACCGTCGGGCTTCAACGGAATAAAACGCAGCCACCGGGCAAAACTGTTCTGCGAAACCGATACCCGGGTATACCCATCGGGCGGTGAAATTCGATCCGCCAGCGATTGCCCTCGTTCGCCGTATTGCCACCGATATGTTGGAAACACGGGGTGTTGAGTATTCCCGCTCACAATCGCTGAAACGCCGCAAGACAACAGAACCAATATTATCAAAAATTGCCGGTGCATGCACAGACTCCTTCCCAGAGGTCTCTCCATACGGACGTGCAATTCCCTTAAAAGATCTGCTCGACTATCTCTCAGCTGATTATTGAAATTCCGTTTAAAAGGAGATATCGTCTTTGGCTGAATGAATTCCACTTCTGCCCAAAAGACAATTTTCATTGCTGCCCTTCCGTTTGAGGGGGGGGCGGTATCGGATTACTTTCGATTGAAGAGAATTCCGGGGCCGTTGGCGTACTTTGAGAATGATGCGAATTTCCTGGCGGTAACCGGTGTGGGGAAAGCCAGATGTGCTGCGGTAACCGGAGCCGCGCTCAGTCAGTTTGACTCGCATTCCATCGGCGCCGTGGTGAATATCGGCATCGCCGGCAGCACAGATCGGCGTCACCGGGTCGGCGATTTGTTACTCATCAATAAAATTACCGAGGCGGCGACCGGCCGTTCGTATTTCCCCGACATGCTCTGTGCGACGCAGATTCCCGAAGAGTGCCTCACCACAGTGGACACCGTTGTAAATGAGCACGTCACCGCAATACCTGAAAATGGATTGATGGACATGGAAGCGGCTGGGTTTTATGAAGCCGCTTCGCTGTTTGTCGGCCCGCACAAAATTATCTGTCTGAAAATGATTTCCGATCATCTATCGAATCTTTCGAAAATCAGTCCCGTCCAAATGAGACAGGCGTTGCTGCAGAACATGCCGCAAGTCGCCGAGTACGTCACCGCTGTATTACAGTGCAATGCCCAGACGAACGCAATTGAACTTCAACCGGATCACATGGCATATCTGAATCAATTGAAAAGCAAACTGCGCATCACGCAAACCCAATACGCGGTATTGTCCGATGCCGTACGCCGATTTATCAATGCACATCCGCAGCAGCCGCTCCCCGATGTTCATCTGACCATATCGACGAAATTGCAAAAGAAGCAAAGGAACCAAATCGTTGACGAACTCACGCAACAGCTGCTTTGCTAAGCCCTATTCTCACATTTACGTGGAACAGCAGATAGCCGAGGCGCCGAGAGCTATTGATATTTTGAATCGATTCGGCAACGCCGAAATCGTGCGTATCGATACCTACAAACAAGTATTCAACCGGCCGAAACAACAATTTGATCTTCAAAAAAAAAGCGCCAAAATCATTCTCGCCAAAAAACAACCGCCGTACCTGCAGCCGTTTTCGAATCAGTGCCAAAAAAGTGAATTTCCAAACGCCGTATATGTCACGCCCGCTCTGGGGTGTGTCTATGATTGCGACTTTTGTTTCCTCCACGGCATGTACAACAGCGCGAATATTGTTGTCTTTGTGAACATCGACGATATTCAAAAAGCAATATGCAAAACCCATGAAGAGCAAAACCGCACCCCGTTGTGGGTCAGTATTTCTTATGAAACAGATCTACTTGCACTCGACTCGCTGGGCGCGGCGGTAGCGCCATGGATTGCATTCGCCCATCAGCACCCGAACATTTTTATGGAGTGCAGAACACGCTCCAGCGCGTTTCACCGCATTGCCATGCATTCGCCGCCGCCCAACTTTATTCTCGCCTGGTCGCTCAGCCCCAGGGAACACGCACAGAAATACGAACACCGAGCCCCACGCATCGAGCAACGCCTTCGCGCGGCGAAAGAGGCCATCGATATGGGATGGAAGGTACGGCTCTGTTTCGACCCGGTATTGAACGACACACATCTGAGTGACATTTTCCAACGATTGTTTTCTGACACCTTTGCCCAGTTGGATGCCTGCAAACTGTTCGATGTGACTCTCGGACCTTTTAGAATGGGTAACGATTTTTTCAAACGTATTCAAAGGGCTCGCCCCCAATGCGATTTATTTTATCGTAAAATAGAACTTGAGCCGGAACCCTTTGACCGTGCTATAGTAAAGGAAATCCAAAAATACGTTCCCAGGGAGAAATTGGTATTATGGCAATCGCAATCGTAACCGGCGCATCAAGGGGTATCGGTCTGGCTATTGTGAAACGACTCACGGCAGTGGGTATTACTACCTATGGATTCGCGCGTCAGTTTGATACATGTGACCTTGAATCCGACCTCTTTCACAAAGTCATTTGTGACGTAACTGATATCGGAGAATTATGTGTGGCCGCCAATCAGATTATCCGCAAAGAAAAGCGAATTGATCTGTTGGTGAACAACGCGGGCATCGGGGTGTTCGGACCCCACGACACGCTCGAAGTATCTCAAATTGACAAAATGGTTCGAACCAACGTTACCGCGCCGTTTATACTATCGTCTCAGCTGTTGTTCTGGCTGCGGAAAAGCAGTGGGACCATTGTCAATATTGCATCCACGTCGGGGTTCAAAGTTCAGCCTCAGGGCGCAGCATATAGCGCCACAAAGGCCGCGCTGCTTCACTTCGGGGAATGCCTGTTTGAAGAAGCCCGCAAGCAAGGAGTTCGCGTCACCACCATCTGCCCGGACATCACCGCAGATACCGGATTTTACGAACAGGCGTCATTCGAACCTACCGAAAACGAAGATACCTACATTCTACCCGGATGCGTTGCCGACGCCGTGATGAACGTACTTCATCAACGGCCGGGAACAGTCATTTCTCAAATCGTGGTTCAACCGCAACGGTTTCAAATCACAAAACGCCAGCCATCTTCCTGAAATTTTTAAAATAGTACTGCAGCGTCTCCATAGATAGAATTCCCTGATCGTATACCAGCGATGCCGAATAGAAGGTTTCAGAGTTCATGTGCTGATAAAAATCTGCTTTCAGGCGCCCTTCTGCCACCAGTTGCGTATACAATCTGGTTCCCGGAAACGGGAACAGCGATGAAAGCAGTATCCAGTCAGGGGCGATGGCACGACAGAAATCAACCGATTCCCGCAGATTTGATTCTGTCTCACCGGGAAGTCCAATCATGAAAGTGGCCACTATCTTGATGTGCTGTTGTTTGAGCAAACTGATCTTATACAGAATTTCATCATTGCCGAGATGCTTGCCGAGTGCCTTTTTTCGCATTGTTTCATTGCCGCATTCTATGCCCACCAGCACACGATAACAACCGGCGCGACGCAGGGTACGTACAATTTGTTCATCGATGTCATCAATGTGCACATTGCACCAGAACGGCCGATTGATTTCTTTTTTAAACCGATTTGCGAACTCATTCAGCCACGCTACATCCAGGGTGAAAATGTCGTCGTGAAATCCGATTACCCCGTTATATCGGTATTTGTTTGTCGCGATGCGCACTTCCTCAATGATCGATGAAACGCTTCTGCGACGAATCATCTGTTTTCCCTGCAGTTTCAGCAATCTGGGATTCAGACAGAACCGACACCCGTACTTGCAACCGCGCGTGGCCATGAATTCCATTCCCACCAACCGCCCGGCTTTGGTGGAAAGCACATCCGCATATGGAAAAAAATCACGATCCGGAAACGGCAATGAATCGAGGTCGGCAACATAGCAACCGGTTGCGTTCGTTTGCAGCACACCGTTGTCATTGTAAAACAGATTGGGAACATCTGACAATGCAGCGTCGTTGTGCATCCATCGCGAAAGGACTTGTGCGGTCAACTCCCCTTCCCCGGCGCACACTCCCGTTACATGCGGCTCCATTGCCAACACCTCCGGGAGCGCAATCGCATGGGGCCCACCTACAAAAACCGGCAGGTTTCCTCCCCAATACTGTGCCATGGCATACCGAAACAGAGGATATCCGGTTGTGGTCAGGTACACCATGACCGCATCGCAGTACGCAGCTGCCTCAAAACTTTTCGTGTCGGACCGCTGATCTATATTGAATAAAACTGTCTGATGGTTTAACTGTTTCAGCACCGCGGAGATAGAACCCAATCCCTGGCTATACCCCAGGTAATTGGCGACATCTTTGGGAGGAACAAAATTTACCAGTGCAAAGCGACTCATGGGGTATCTACCTATGTGAATCTGCACCAAATTGGAAGTTTTAACCGCTATGCAACTCACCTATTTCGGAATTTTACGCGCCCCCACCAGTTGGGCCAAAGTATGCCGGGAACTGGTCAACGCGCTCTGCGAGAAAGACGTCGACTTGAATGTGTACGAAAGAAAGGGGTTTCTCTACAACCCAGCCTTCGCACTCCCGGAGCCGGTTACCCGTCGCATCACCAATCAATTCCGAAATGATGTGGTGTTCACCTTTGAACATCCGTCCACGTACCACATGCTGGAAGGCGCATTCAAAGTGGGTATCCTGACCTACGAAAGCACCGTGGTTCCACCGTCGTGGATTGAAGAAGCGAACCGGCATCTGGATTTATTGCTGGTATCGTCTACCTTCTGTAGAGATATTTTTGTGCAGTGCGGAATCGACACCGAAAAAATCGACGTGCTTCACTACGGGTATGACCCGCAAATATATACCCCAAACGGGCCCGAATACGACCTTTCAAATATCACGCAAAAGGGATTCGTCTTCCTTACCGTTGCGTCTCCACACAAACGCAAAGGGCTTGAAACGTTGCTTCATGCATATCGCAACGCATTCACACGGAGCGACGATGTGAGTCTCATCGTGAAAATCAATTATGTGCCCAAAAAGAAGGGCAAACCTTTTGAGTACCGCGACATACATGGAATGTTCGAGGAATTTCAAGCGGATCCGTCGTCTCCGGAAGTGGTTTTGGTAGATACCTTCCTGCAGGAACACGAAATCGCAGCCTTGTATCGCAGTGCCGATTGCCTGGTCTCCGCCACACGGGGAGAAGGGTTCGGTATGGTATACCTTGAAGCACTGGCATGTGGCTTGCCGGTCATGGTCACCGGATGGAGCGGACACATGGATTTTTTAAATCACCAGAACGCTACGCTGATTGACTACCGACTGCGAACAGCAGGCGAAATCCAATACGATTGCGACTCCAAAGACGCCAAAATCGCAGAACCGAATGTTCACGATTTCAGCAAGAAGCTGTTTCTGGCGATGAAAAGCCCCAAAAACATCAAGTATTCCCCCGCTGAAGAGCGCTTTCAATGGACCAATCTGGCGGACTACTTTTTACAGACCATCACCGATAAAATGAATGCGTCGTAATCGTTTTTATGGACACACGCAAATTACTTGTCTGCATCCCCACATACAACGAAATCGAGAATATCGATAGAATCGTCCCACAGGTATTGGCGCATATCGGTAACGGTCAGGTACTGATCATTGACGACAATTCTCCTGACGGCACCGGCGCAGCCGCCGACGCGCTGGCTCAGTCATCAGACAGAATCCACGTGTTGCACCGCGCTCAGAAGCAGGGACTGGGCGCAGCGCATCGCGCCGCATTCGAATGGGGGATTGCAATGGAATTTGAAACGTTCATTCAGTTTGACGCCGATGGCTCCCATCATCCCAAACACCTGCCCACAATGATTTCTCTTCTGGAAGAATACCAGATGGTTATCGCATCAAGACGAGTGGCTGACGGCGGCGCACCGGACTGGGGGTTCCACCGCAAGGTGTTGTCAGCGTTCGGCACAGCATACTCGAAAACGATTCTGGGCGTACCGTTCAGTGATGTGACCGCCGGGTTCAACGGATTCCACCGCACGATTCTGACAAAAATTGATTTCGATTCCTTTTTATCGGACGAATACTTCTTTCAGGTGGAGCTGAAATACCGATGTTTTCATGCCGGAGCGAGTTACACCGAGTTTCCGATTGTGTTTTTACCCCGAATTCACGGTAAATCCAAAATCACGCCCCGCATCATCGTCGACGCCATCTCCCGCACCCTGGAACTGCGACTGCGACATCTTCTAAAAAACGCAGGTTTTTAAAAGCGGAAATCCGCCGAGGTGCACACATCAGCGCATTTCGTCTAATCGCTCCTGCACCACGCTTGCTGCGCGATGGCATCGGGTTTGCTTTAACTTTTCGAGCAGACGTCGCAGTTGAGGCGGCGACGATGCGATGTGCACAAAATAGCCGGTGACGTTTTCGGCATCTACCGCACCCAACTCCGGGTGTTCGGAAATGTCTTGTGCGAACGCGGTCCAATATACACCGCCCAATGCAGACGGTGATAACGGCCGAATACGGCGTGCCTCACGGTATTGTTCCTCCGAGGCGGCGTACTTCTTTGCGTCGCGCAGCACTTCACCGAGCTTCATGTGGGCCCAGAAGGAATTCGGCTGACGTTTCACCGCAAGTTCAAACATGGTGTCGGATTGTTTCCATTGCATGGCGTCAACGGCGGAGCGCCACGAAAGAATACCAACGACAAGCACAACCAGAGAAACAAGAACCATGCGTTGCGGCAAAGGAGCTGCCCTTTTTTCAATTGCCGCGATTGCCAAAGCAACCAGAACAGACACCCCTACAGACGGAAACAACAGATATCGATCGGCCACCCAGTAATACATGGGAACAACGTTTAAAAACGGTGCGAGTGCAAAAGCTACCATCAGTAACGCCCCGATAAACGAAAAATACTTGTGCAGCACATGACGAAACCGCACGGATAGAACAATTCCACCAACTCCAATTGCCATTCCGCCGAAGGCCCACATTCGAAGTGACTCAAACGGTGGCGCCGCATATAGCGGTGACAACGAAAACGGCCACACAATGCTGCGTATATAATGACCCGCACTCCAACATACCAAACCAATGCGTGACAATGTATCTTTGGGCGCATCGGCATTCACCAGCTGCGATTTTGCCCATAGCATCGGCAGAAACACGGCTACCCCGACCGCGACCACTATCGGCAACGCGCAACCCGCCAATGACCGAACCGCCGAGCGGCGGCGGATGGCCACATCCGCAACCAGAATCATAAACGGCAGAACGAATACCGACGACTTGCTCAGCAGCGCCAATCCGAACAGCAGCAATTCAGCCGCCCGGAGCATCCAGAACCGCCATGTTTTTTCGGGTTCTATCAAATGAACATGCCATACCAGCAGTGCCAAAACCAACGCGAGCACATCTTTGCGTGCACTGATCCAGGCAACGGATTCAACTCGGTGAGGTGCCGCCAGAAACAACGCCGTTCCGGCAACTGCGGCCCACTCTGCCCCCGTCATTTTCCGCAACAGACTGAAAAGCAAAAGACCTGCAAGGTACAGCAGCACCAGGTTGTGAATTTTGTAGCCAATCGGCTTCCCTGCCCAGAAACTGCCGTCAAACATATAGGAAATCATATGCAGGGGCTGATAACTCTCAAAACGCAAGTCCGAAAATGCCCACTGTATGTTCGAAACAGACAATTCACTCACGTGAGGATTATTCTGCACAAACCGATCGTCATCCCACTTGAGAAAATTTCCATTCAACGACGCGCCGTACACAGCGCACAACAGCACCAGTGAAATCACCGGGAACCGCAACCGCGCAATCCAACTTCTGGTAGTCAACTTATTCATCGGCATCTCGCAGTCTACCGGATTCCAGCAACATGTGAAAGCGTATACAGCGGCAGACTACGGGAATACTTCGCTGTGGAGCAGGGGTTCATCGAAGGCGGTCATCACTTCGACACCGTTTTCGGTAACGGCGATGGTATGTTCAAATTGGGCGGATAATTTGCCGTCTATGGTTATCGCGGTCCAGTCGTCGTCGAGAATACGCGTACGGAAGTCGCCCTGATTGATCATCGGCTCAATGGTGAAGGTCATTCCTTTTGCAAGCCGTTGTCCCCTGCCTGCTTTGCCGAAATGCGTCACCTGCGGCGCCTCATGAAACGAGCGACCGATGCCGTGACCCACAAAATCCCTCACCACCGAATACCCACGGGACTCCGCATACTGTTGAATCAACGCACCGATATCACCCAGGCGTACACCCGGTTTCACGATTGCAATCGATTTTTGCAAACATTCACGAGTGACCTCCACCAGCTTCTTCGCCTCGTCACTGACCTCTCCCACATAAAAAGTGGCAGAAACATCACCGTGCCATCCATTGAGAATTGAGGTAACGTCAACATTGATAATGTCGCCTTCCTGTAACACACGGTTACTCGGAATGCCGTGACAAATCACCTCATTGACAGAAGTACACACACTCTTTGGATACCCACGATACCCGAGCGGAGCGGGTTTGGCGTTATGCCGCAGTGTATACTCATGCACAAATTGATTAATACTGTCCGTGGTGATGCCGGGTTCTATCAGTTTTCCGGCCTCCACCAGCGTACGCGATGCCAGTTTGCACGCCTTGCGCATTTCCGCCAGATCAGATTCATTTTTAATAATTATGTTTCCCATCAGATCTCAATTCGCTACGATATTGACAAGCTTTCCAGGCACGACAATAACCTTTCGCACCGTCTTACCTTCAATATGCTTTTGAATGTTGTCATGTGCAAACGCCAGTTTTTCCATTTCGTCCTTGCTGCACCCCGCCGGCGCTTCAACGGTTCCCCGCATTTTCCCCATAACCTGAATCGCGATGGTGATGGTGCTTTCTTTGACTGCATCTTCATCATACGACGGCCACGGCACAGTAGAGATACTCCCTTCCTGACCGAGTTGCTGCCACATCTCTTCGCACACATGCGGTGCGAACACCGACAATAAATTTACCAATGCCAACACCGCATCCTTTTGTACCGACGCATCCGCGTCGTTTCCGGCCGCCGGCGTAAACTTTGAAATAACGTTCATGAATTCCATACACTTGGCGATAGCAGTATTGAAATGAAACCGTCCGTCCACGTCTCCTGTCACACCCATAATGGTCTGATGTGTCAGCTTGTGCAGCTCTTTTCCGGCGGCGCTGAGCGAATCAGGGCTGCCCGTAAACGAAGCAGCCGCTACCAGTGCCTCTTTGCGCTGTTGCACCATATTCCATACCCGACTCAAAAAACGATGCACCCCATCCACGCCCTCATCCTTCCAGACAAGGTCATTTTCAGGCGGTGAGGCAAACAGCACAAACAATCGTGCCGAATCCACGCCGTACCGGGCCATGATCGCTTCAGGATCCACGCCGTTGTACTTGGACTTCGACATTTTTTCGACTCGTCCGGTCAACACCTTTTCACCATTGATTCTGCTGTTTCCGTTCTCGTCAATATCGTCATCGGTATGCCATTTGGGGTTTCCGTTTTCGTCGAGCGTGTACCGGGTCTCTTTGCATACCATGCCCTGGGTCAGCAGCTTTTTAAACGGTTCCGAAGATACCGACTTCGGAAAGTATCCCAAGTCCTGCATCAGACGATGGTAAAAGCGGCTGTACATCAGATGGCCGACAGCGTGCTCAATACCGCCGATATACTGATCAACCGGCAACCATTTTTCAATTGCCGCCGGATCCACCGGACCGTCGGTATATCGCGGAGACGCGTAGCGAAGCTGATACCACGAAGACTCCATGAAGGTATCGAATGTATCGGTTTCCCGGCGAGCCGGACCGCCGCATTTCGGACAGGTAGTGTGTACAAATTCTTCGCATTTAGCCAGTGGAGAGCCCCCTTCAGCTTCAAACTTCACATTTTCGGGCAACATCACCGGCAACTGATCTTCTGGAACCGGAACCACATCACATTTATCGCAGTAAATAACCGGAATGGGCGCGCCCCAGTACCGCTGTCTCGACACGCACCAGTCGCGCAGTCGGTAATTGATGGTTTTTCCCCCCCACCCTTTTTCCGCAAGATAATCGGCAATTTTTTCAATGGCGTCCCGGTTATTCATTCCATCGAACTGCTCGGAATTCACCTGCACACCGTCCTCGGTATACGCACTCTCCATTGTCGCCGCGTCCAGTGAACTGTTCTCATCAGGATGAATTACCACCTTGATAGGCAAATCGTATTTTTTTGCAAATTCAAAATCCCGTTGATCGTGTGCGGGTACCGCCATCACTGCACCGGTACCGTAATCCATCAATACAAAGTTGGCGACATACACCGGCACCCGGGTTCCATTTACCGGATTAACGCAATAGCGGCCGGTGAATACCCCCTGTTTCTCGTAATCTTCAGAACCGCGTTTTCGTTTGTCTTCGGCCAACACTTTTTGCACAAACGCGTTCACTTCAGTATCTTTATCGGTTCCCGCGGCCAATTTCAGCGCCATGGGGTGTTCCGCCGCGAGGCTCATGAACGTAACGCCCCACAAGGTGTCGGGGCGCGTGGTGAAAACCGGCAGTTCCGTTTCCCCGTCAATTTCTTCTTCAAGGGTGAACACTACTTTGGCGCCGTGACTTTTGCCGATTCGGGAGCGCTGTTCTAAAACCACGCGCTTGGGCCAGTTCTCATCGAGTTCATTGTCAATCCCATCGAGCAATTGCTCCGCGTAGGCGGTAGTTTTGAAAAACCACTGCGTCAGCTCTTTCTGAACCACCGGCAATCCGTAGCGATAGTCAACGCCGTCGATAACCTGCTCATTTGCCAATACGGTCTGCATCTTTTCAGACCAGTTCACCAGTGCCTTCTTGCGATATACCAACCCTTTTTCAAACGCCCGTAAAAAAATCTGTTGTTCCCAGCGATAGTATTCGGGGTGACAGGTAGCGATTTCCCGATCCCAGTCGTACCCCAGCCCCAGTTTCTGCAACTGGCCGCGCATATCCTTGATGTTGGAATAGGTCCACCCCGCAGGATGAACCCCCCGTTCGATTGCGGCGTTTTCGGCCGGCAACCCGAACGCATCCCATCCGAACGGATGCATCACATTGTACCCGCATTTCAATTTATAGCGGGCGACCACATCTCCAATCGAATAATTCCGCACATGACCCATATGAAGCCGCCCCGACGGGTAGGGAAACATTTCCAGCATATAGAATTTCGGCGCATCGGAGTCTTCCCGTGTATAAAACGTACGCTGTTCTTCCCAGTATTGCTGCCATTTCGTTTCGATTGAATTCGGTTTATATTTCGCTGTCATTAATCCAACTCCACTCTATACCCTCGATATTTATATCCGCCGGGCTTTTTTAACGGTCGCCTTTATAAAACGAGATGTCGTTCGGTACAAGCAAACAATGAAGATTTGCTGCCCATCTCAAAACAAGCGAAACCGCAATTTAAAACCGAATTACAGGAAGGACTGAACGTAATTGATGAAGGTATCCCCATGCCAGTTGCGTGGGCCGTCAAACCTCGCCCGAATTCTGCGCTGCTTGTCGAGGATAAACGTTTCCGGATACTTTTCCGTATGAAAAACCCCATTCCCTACGGAATCATCTTTATCAAATAAAATCCGCAAGTTCGTACCCTTGGGAAAATAAGACGACACTTCTTCCCAGTCTTCAGCAATCGCAATGGTCACCAATGCCACATCGTCAAGCGACGACAGCCGACGGTCAAGCTCCGTCAATGAGGGAATCTCCTGCCGGCACACCGGACACCCCGAACTCCAGACGTTCACCACCAAAACATCGAGGGAATCAAATTGGCTCAGCTTCACCGGCCGACTGGAACGATCCACCAAAGTGAAATCAGGCACCTTCCGGGCTTTGGATTCCGGCGCGATAAAATCGGGAGCGACAATCTGATATTCCGCTTCGGCGAAATGGCTCAGGCCTTCGCGGATATGAGAAAAATACTGAATCATGAAGATTCCGAACGCACTGGCTATAACGAATAGAATCGCAATTTGGGCATTTGATAGTTTGCGGAGTGAATTTTTACTGCTCATGCTCCTATCTATAATGCCTCTGCTCCGCACATCCAACTGTTTTTCGACTAATGTCCCATCCAACTGCGTTTCGGGCCCACATCAATATGCACGAAGTTGTCGTTTTTATAGATTCCAACCCCGCCTTCAAAATGCTCTTTCAACCATTTTCCGAGTTGTGACGCATCGGCCGTATCAGCTCTGAAATCAACTGCCTGCCCGCGCATATGGCGACTCTCGGCTGCTACCCGCCTTCCTTTTTTGGCCAATGTATCATTGAACTTGGGAGAGCGATATCCGGATATAATCGTAATTCTTCTGCACTTAAACTCTTTGGCCGCGCTGAGAATCGTTTCAATCAGTTCCGGCGCCATCTCAGTGGTCTGCCCAAATCCCCGACACCGAAAGAAGTGCTGCAACAATGCCGGATGAATTGACGGATGTTCGAATATCGGCAGCGATTCCCGAGTATGCAGATTGAACAAGGTGGTAATCGGCATCAACACTCCCGGACGCTTCACCACCGCCCACTGGGGATATTCCTTTTCGCGCTTGTCCGTTTCCGGCTCACTCGCCTGACTATTGTCGGTTTCCGTCGATGTGTCGGAATCTCCGTCAGAGGATTCAACCTGTACATCGCCCTGCGCGCGAACGGTCAACCCCACCCCCAGACAGAAAAAGGAACCTACAAGCGCAACCGGAATACGCCGCCTTCGCAGAATAGCTATGACCCGCGTGAAAATCATATGCGCAATGTACCAGTTCCCTGTTCATGCCGTCCAGAATCCGACCATTGTAATTGTACCGCACCCGGTTTATAATGCTCGGCCTGTAGAACAACAAGGATTGCTATCATGAACAGATCACCCCGTAACACTCTAATTTTATACTTACTATCCATTTTTCTAATCGGCGCGTGTGGAAATAAAAAAGACGATGCGTCGAAACCACCGGCACTCCCGAAAGGCCCCACAGCGTATCAGAACATTATCCAAAAAGCGTACGATTTCAAAAAAACCGGACATAACCAAAAAGCGTTGGAACAGTTTCAAAAAGCACTGCCTCTCGCCACTCCACAAAGCACTATTTATGCGTCGGCGCTCGACGATCAGGCATCGGTACTCATGCGTCTGGGCAGATACGCCGAGGCGAAAAAAAACTTCAAGCAGGCAATTAAAATATTAAACGAGATAGATGGCAACATCGCCCTCCGATCCGGAATCGAGCACCGTCTGAAAACACTCGAAGCACTGGAAAATCGCAACATCCAATGCAACGAACCGGCTGAACCCGACCCGAACAGCGAAGTGGCATACTTTCCACCGGTACAGGACTACCAGCGCAAACTGGGGGAACTCACCCGAAAAGTAGCCGTCTGCCGAGACAGCAATGAAATTATCCCCATCACGATTCGGGTGTTAATATCCGGAGATGGAAAATTTGTTCGCGCCTACGCTAAGGACGACCATGCCGGCACCGACACCGAAAAGTGCGTAGTGAACAAACTGGAACAGCTCATTCCGCAATTGGAATTACCCCACTTCGCAGCATGTTACCGCGGATTCACCTATCCTTTCATGATAGGTAACCATCCACCGCCGGCAAAACCGCAAGCTGACGATATGGACGCGGTCGCGGCCGACAATGTTCCATTGGAAAACGCGAAAAAAGGGCCACAACCCGACGTTGCCAGTGCGGTGAAAGGAGCCGAAAAGCTGCTGCAGGCATACGTGACCGGAAAGACTGAAGAAGCAATGCCGTTCTTCTTCCCCGAAGAGGCATTCGAAAAAGTGAAGGATTCGCCCAATCCCCTGCGCTATTACAACAAACTGATTGAGTGGTATAAAGAGGATATCGCACTTGAACAGCCACGGCTCGCCGGTGAGCAATGGACCGTTGATTCCGTTGCACTCGGAAACTGCAAATGGAAAGCGCCGGGCACCGAGGCCAACAAAATCGGCTACTGGTCGTGCACCCGCAACACCGTTACGGTGACAGCGGGAGAAAAACAACGCCGTTTCGAAATTCAGGTGCTCATCAACTGGGGAACCGACTGGTACATCACCCACCTGCGTCCCATCCGTCAATAGTCCGTCGCCGATCAATCAGGGTGGTCGCAAGAATACCGATTCCTGTAAAAATATTGTAGGGCGGTAGTTTATCTGCCGCCGCCCCCCAGAACGGCC
>JAFGXQ010000096.1 GCA_016936575.1 Deltaproteobacteria bacterium | reverse complement strand
GTCTTCAGCACTTAATACGAAATAACCGGCATTGCGCAATGCTCGCGTCGCAAACCGGCGAAGATCAGATTCATCTTCAACCACCAACACCGTTTCTCCTCCCGGGGAGCGCGTTGCTTTCGGCTGTATGTCAATCTCATCGGACGGTTGAGATAGTTGAGAAGAGGCTTTTGCAGCCGATGATTCAGAGATTCCGTCTGCTGCCGGCAACAGTGTTTTAAACGAGCTGCCCTTTCCCACAGTTGATTCCGCGATGAGGTGCCCTCCAAGTTGAGTTACGGAACCATATGCGGTCGCAAGCCCTAACCCGGTTCCTTTCCCCTGTGCTTTGGTGGTATAAAAGGGTTCAAAAATGCGCCCCAGCATTTCTGTTGTCATACCTACGCCATTATCTGTCACAGACAGAAAAACCCATCCGTTTTCGGGCGCCTGAGACGAGACCGAATCATCCGTCGTCAGCCCTGCTGCGATAGTCACTTCGCCACTACGTATGTCTCTCTCTTTAATCGCATCTCGGGCATTCACTACCAGATTTATCAGAACGCCCTCGATTCGATTCACGTCCACATCAACAGGCAATGGATAATCTGCCGGAACAAACCGGAGTTGAATCTCGTCTCCAACCAATCTTGCAAGCATACGGCTGGCGTTTGACACGAGCACATTCAAGTCGACCACGCGCGTCTGAAAGGTTTGTTTTCGACTGAAGGCCAGCAACTGCGAGGTCAGGTCCGCAGCTCGATGCCCCGCATCACGGATATCAAGAATATCCTGCAGCGATTCCGGATCAACCAGCTCTTTCTCGATCAATTCGCTACACCCGATGATCGTGGTAAGCAAGTTATTGAAGTCATGCGCAATACCGCCGGCAAGTTGCCCGATGGCCTCCATCTTCTGTGCCTGATAGAGCTGCTCTTCGAGTGCCCGCCTTTGCCGTTCTGATTTCTGCCTTGCAAGCCATTGTGTTGACAAGTCTCGTGCAAGACGCAGCAAAGAGCGACACAAAACCCAACCTATGATGCCAGCCAGCAAAATGTAAGTGGCGCGTTGTACAACATTCGCAAACGCGAGAGAGGGCAACTGCGAAACCAGATCCGCGTCGATTCGATTATGGAGAATGGCGTAAAGAAGGAGCATCTGCACCGCGCCGAGTGCGCCTGCAAATAAAACGAGTCCGGGTCGCAGGCGAAGCGCGCTTAAAAGAACCGCAAGACCGTACAACATTACCGGAGCGCTGGTCAGTGCATAGGCCGGGCCGATTCTCACTGCGTCCATGAGAGCGATGGCCGTCGGTATAGAAACCTCAATAACCACGCCTATCCAATTCATCCAATGATAATAGCGTCCCTTGGCAAGAATCGATAACACGATTGCACCGTAGATGCCGACAACAGCCGCGATACACAGCATCCCCAGCCCTAGACAAAAATCGAGAAGAATCATTACGCCAAAAGGAAACGGTAAACTCAGTGCGCAGGCAATCAAAGTTACCCGAGATACCCCTTTCACACCGCGAAGCCGTTGCTCCTCTATTAATTGGTCTGCCACGACATCATGTGGTGTCGCTGCTGGGTAGTTTCCTGTATCGAAGGTACCATCGGACGAATCGGGGTCACCCAGACCTACGCGATCAGTACCACCTTTCGCCAACCCCAAAATCTTCTGTAACAGCGAAAACAGATTCACTTGTAATCACTTCCTGATTGAATTGATGTCATCGGTGCCGGCAGACATAGTCATTGGAAATCATAAACGATACAACCCATTTTTGCATATGCGCGGAAAAAGCCTGCCTTTAATCGAACAAATTGTTTCAGCTCAAACAGATCATGCCGCTGACACGCTGAGCGATAAGGGATCGATTGTCGACAACTGCTCAGATCTGTTGCTACACCAGTCCAACTTATATGATGGTGCCGAAAATCTGTAGTTTTAATTGGGGACAATACCGAAGGATGCCCACAGGCAGCCGATGGGAATTCTTTTGCTGCTGCGGATACCACGTTCGTGCAGCCCGACGCCGATTTCATTTTTTTCGCCGGGACGGACGGCAGAACATTTTTCGACAAATTCCAGTTGAAGCGTTGCATTCAACGGCGCTACAATCTGATACAGCTCTGCTGCCAATTGCTGCGCGTTGGTCGTGTGCACAATGTATTCGTGCAGACGGTGCGTCGCCGGCTCACCTCTCTTGCCGCTTAACGCATTTTGTTGCCACTCAGGGTCACTTGCCGCATAACGCGCCAAACGCTCGGCATAGACAGGATAATTGAACCAGTCGATTGTGAGCGCAAACTTTCCACGCAATACCTCATTTCCTTCGTTCTCAAGTAAAAACACCATCATTTCTCCCAATGTATGTACTTGGCTTGCCAGTTCCTGCTTGGCATCCCATTGTATGGAAATTCTTTTCTCCCTTCTGCGCCAGAACACTTTCACCGCATCCGACTCCGCGCTCACGACGTCCACAAAAACCTCGTAAGGTTCTTCTCGTACATTCAGCGACAAGGATTGAGACAACGTATCTTCTCCCGTCGCTGCAGCCGGCGGCGATATTTCGTCGGAATCTTTGTTACCCGCAAGTGGTTCAACCGATGAAGCATTTGCAGTCGTCACCGAATTCGGCGCTGCCTTGTGAGTCGTGTCCGCAGGAACGGAGTGATCGCGTGCAGAATCACGACCGCTGCATGCGCACATCCCCACGATACACAATACACAAAAAAGCCGTACAATTACCGAGCATTCGGTTCCCGTCACTATTTGTCTATTTTGAATACAGTTCATGGATCGCTTTCCTTGCTTGAGATATGTCCTTTTTAGACAACCGCCGGTTCTTGATGCGAAGCCTGCCTTTGTGACAAAGCACCTTCACCTTCACCTTGGTGGCACCTTGGTGGGACGGTCTTAATACCTTTCCCAAATAGAGCTATTTTGCTATTCATATTCAAAGAGAACTCTTGTTCGTGAACAACCTCGGCATGCCCCCATCCTATTTTTACCTGACGAAAAAATCAACATTTTGGGAAAGGTATTAAGACCGTCCCATGGCTATTTCATGGCTATTTATGGCTATTTATTACCTGACGAAAAAATCAACATTTTGGGAAAGGTATTAAGACCGTCCCATGGCTATTTCATGGCTATTTCAATTTCATGGCTATTTCATGGCTATTTTGGCTATTTCATGGCTATTTTCCCATGGCTATTTACAAGTTTGCAATGCTCCGTCCCTGCGAACCGCCTATTTTGTCATAGACCGTGCACATCTAAAGCCCGTTGTTGGATGGCGGGTAGTTTCGGGTTGTCCCTCGCGGGTAGTTGCCCGAACAAATTCCGGAATGGAGGTATAGGATGTAACGCGTATCACACGCGTTGACGATACATCTTCCCACGCACTCCCATCATCCGGTGCGCCTTCGTAACTCTCGTGAAAATAATCCTGTACCCATTCGCCCACATTACCAATCATATCACACAGCCCGTGAACAGTGTTTCCGGCGAGTTTGGAACAGACAGGCATCGTACGACCGGTATCACAACCGTCAACGTAGCTATCCCCCTTGAGTACAGCATAGTCACAGGAGGCCGCTCCGGCTTCCCATGGTACCAATACGGCCTGTCCCCCATTTCGAGCTGCATATTCCCATTCTGCATCGGTTGGGAGTCGTGCTCCTATCCATTCACAGAAGCGATTTCCGTCTTCCCAACTGACTTCATTAATTGGGTGGTTCCCGTATCCCGGCTCTCCCCAGTTATCATCTGTGGTACCGAAAATCGGTACATCATATCCGGGAGGGGGTGCTGTGCAAATCCCGGAATCCACGCATTCGCTATACTGCCAAACAGTAATTTCAGTCATTGTCATTTCAAAGTTCGGCACGGTCACAGGGTGAACCGGTGTCTCATAGTAGTCCCCATCCGCATTCCCCATCTGATATGTCCCACCCGGAATAGACAACCATACGATTTCCATACAGTCCATATCGCAATCAGTGGATAGTGAATCTGTCTCAGAATCGATTGCCGAGTCGATGTCATCAGATGCTGTCGCTGTGTCTACATTTGTATCGAAGCCGGTAGCTGTATCTGAATACGTGTCAGAGTCGGTATTCGTGTCAATGGGATGAGTGGTATCTGAGTTGGTTGCACTGTCATCCTCGTTACTACTACTGACTTTGTACCCGCAACAGGCCAAGCTTCCGCCCACCGCAAGAAATATAAAAAATCGTAAGCTATTTTTTGTCATTATTTTACCGAATATCCCATCTAAATATTAAAATACATCAGCGGAACCATCCCGGCTTTTGCGAAATGTCCGGGATACGCGTTCCATTGCTATAGTATGCTCTTATATAGAATGTTTGTACCTGGACGCACTTCGATATTTTTTGCAAAGTATGTTCCGATAAATTCAGACGCAGCAAGAACCAGTGTTCCATTGAGCGCAATTACCACTGCTTCAACGGGGGCTTCAAGAAAGTTGTAGCCAGTCCCGAAACAGGCAATTGTCAAGAGGGGGGCTTCCCCACTAGTGCTCTCGACGACACCACGAAATGTGACGGTTGAGGCAACGTGTATTCTCACTGGTCCTTCGTTTTGATTCAGTTTCAAAACGGAGCCGGGCTCGAAGGATAAGCTCTCAAAATCATAGCTCCCGCTGCTCAATTCGAGCACACCTTTAATTTGCGCGTTGCCGTACGACCCTGGCTCCAACGTCAGGGTGGTATTCGGCTCCACATGATGCCAACTGGTCAGTCCTGAAAAGCTGCGCATCCAAACGAGCGCGTCTATGTTTTTTGAAAGAAAGTTGTGTCCTTCAAGAATTCGAGAACCATTTTGAAGTTCGGGTTGTTCATCGCTCCAAACGGTGCCTGCAACGGTTGAATCGCTGCGCAGAAATACCGGTGCTTTGCTCCAGATATCCCCGGTCACCGAACCAGCACCAATTTCTGTCTGATTCGTTCCTGCGTTAACAGCCACTGACCAGTCGGCCATTGTCACGTTATCGGCCAATCGGAGGAATCCGTTAGCATACAAGGCCACGCGATCTGAAACATTGATATTGGTAATCACCTCGTCGTCACAAATAGGCGAGTTAATGTCCGCTGTAACGGTATTCCCGGCGATCTGCCAAGAGATCCTTTCTTCTGAAGAAAACTCGACACCAAACGCTCGTTGTTTTCCGTCGACCAGTTGCGTTTCCGGTTGTCCCTGATTTACTGCGCCGGGGAAAACCTTATTTTTAGAACCAACCTTGATTCTTCGTATCCGCGTCGGATTGTCATAACCGAAATAGGCGCGTGCTTTTCCATTGCCGAGCGGCAAGATACAGTCCACATGGGGATTAGGCTCACACGCATCTCCAATACCATTCACATCACTGTCAGTTTGTTCTGGATTATATACCGTTGGGCAGTTGTCCAAGTTGGAAATGATTGCGTCGCCATCGTCGTCGTTTCCACCGTCAATGGGGTAAGGCATCGATAAGTAGGTTACGTTCCCTTCACACGCTGATCGCAACATTTCAAGTAGGTAGCTTGCAGTTTCGACATCTACCCCTGCCGCAAGTACATCGTCTGCATCGCGAACCAATCCACCAATGAACTCATCTGAACCGAGAAGAACACCGTTTTCTAAATCTTCGTTAAAAGATTTTGCCCGCTTGATGTTCAGTTTCATTGACAAAAGCATCCCTTGTAGTTGAGCCCAAACATCTCCGTTTGTCGACAACGCACCGAACAATAAATCCTTGGCCTGGACTACATCGCTCACCGCAGTCCACCAACCGGAAGACCCACCCAACAAGATGGGCAAGTGCTGCTCCAATTCCTCACTCAATGCCCAGAACCCAGGCAATCGAGACGCCGTAGAAGAAGGGCGTGTGCCATTTCCGGGAACAATATCAAGATGTGGCGGCGAACCGCGTGGCACCCAAATATGCACATTGTTTGCCGCCAGCACGTCCAGCCAAGTCCAGTAGCCGGTGTATGCGGAGAATGTTGGATATGTGCCGTCGTGATACGGCAATTGCTGCTCAGAAATTTCCTGGGGATTCAGAGTCGGATCGTAATTACCGGATGGCTTCCCGCGAACCGGCGAATTCCAGTGGTCTCCCCATTCGCCGATAAAATTGGAGGCGTTACAAGAGATGGATTCCTTTGGATAGCATACCTGGCCACTACCTGATGTTGCGTCCTGGAGTTTATTGGGACCAACGACGTAATGAATTTCTGAGTTTGCTCCGTCTGCAATACCGGGGGAGTCGGGATGATCCAAGTCATCTGCATCAGCTTCCATAAAAGTGATTGTATCCATGTCGGGATTGGATTTTCTAAACGCAAATGTAAAGAAACCCGGATAATTCGTGTCGACCGAAGCCGTGGGTGTGCCATTGGGAGCGCTATATTCTCCTTCCGAATCAAACGCGATAAATGAAAACTCGTGTTCTCCCATCGCCAAGGGTACATTCGCTCTGATTTTAAATGCATTGGCCGCGTTGCCAGGTGTTTCAGAAGGGTTTTGATCGCATCTATTTTCACCCGTGGGAGCATTTCTGGGCACTAAGTACACCTCAAGCCTGTACCCTTTCCCTGTCGCATTTGCCGCTTCAGGCACATCGAGTGATGCTGCGACTTGTAGCCAACTCAAATTGTAACCAAAGGAGTTAAGTGCTTCATCCCACTCATAAATACAGCCAGGTACTTCTGGACAAGGGCCATCCGGAAAAAAAACATCTGTTTCCTCGTCTCCGCCGTTTAGGTCAGGGTCGACAAAAAGTCTCATACACGTCGACGCATCTCCAGTTCCTTCTCTGTCAAATTCGTCGGACATGCCTATGTCGTAGGCGTGAATAGTCAGCCCAGCCTCATCGACAGGTTGCTGGAAAAACATCGCCATCCTTGGTGAATCAATCGTATTGTAACCCCGCCCCCCAATCATCAAAAACCGACCATCCCGGTCGTCAGCACTAGGCAGTCCGAACTTGGGAGCCGCGTGATTGGCCTTAATGATGTTGCTTCCACCTTCAAAAATTGTCGTGAGATTAGACAAACTGAAATCGCCCACTGGCATGTTATAATTTGAAAAATCGACTTTCAAATCTTCACGCCCATCGCCGGTGAAGTCGCCACTTGTAAGTGTGCTTCGATAATCAATATTTCTGTTGGCGTATCCTTCCCAGTCCAACTGCCAATCGAGGGGGCGTGATGGAATTCCTGTATCTAGCGGACCGAACCATGCCCCTAAATCGGTTTCAATATCAACAAGCATCGTTGTCGGCCCCTCCCAAATCCACGCACTGGCATCAGCCACCGAATCACCATTTGTATCAAACCGCACTCCCTCGCCAAGCTCCTCATCAATGTATGCTTCATGCGCAACCACCGAAGTATAAAAATCGGGCTGTTCCGCCAACGCACAAATGTCGCCCCCGCCGGACAACACCCCAATTTGAACCCACTGGTCTGCCGAATCATCGTAGGCATATGCTGGACCGCCGCTGTCGCCTGGGCAAGCACCAACATTGTTCACATGCGTAAATAAGCAAATTAGCCTGTCGTCATAACTGCTGCCGCATTCATCACCGCTCCCTTGAAAATAAATCATTGTTTGACGCAACACACTACTTGTGTAAGAGGAATATTCGGTCATCCCCCACCCGGCCACTAGGACTTCCGTTGAATCGACAATAAGACTATCGAGAAATTCCTGCGTTGCAAGAGGTTGTAACGGTTTCCCTGCATAAATCGGTTCATCGGTTGTCACTATAGCAATATCATTTGCCCGAAAGGAACCGGAACTTTCTCTATCGTAGTCAGGATGTCGTCGAACTCTTCGAATTCCCACAGAGTCAGCGCCTTCCAGATTATATTCCCAAGTCACACGGATTTTATCAAGATCAGGGACACTCCCCGTCAGTTGATCTTTAAAGCAATGTGCCGCAGTTAAAATTTTATCTCGTTCTATTAATGTACCTGCACAAAACGCGTGCCCATCCACAGTAAAGGCAACTATCGAACGAGTAGGAGCGGTATCTACACCGGGTTCTCCCACAACTTCACCACCCATAATTTTGAGGGGAGTATGCATAAGCATTTTGGTGCGGTTCGACTCATTGCAGCAAAGAACCAATATGCCCATTACCAGTGTGATGACCGGCAAAAGGTTGCCCCAATTAAATTGACGTTGCATCATATTATTACTCCTTTTCTACCGTCTTCCACAAAAGACAGCACGCAAAACACTGATAATGGTTGGCTGAACAGATACAACGATAGCAGATATAACTTTTTTTGAAAACGTTTGTTCGGGTTTTTCATTCAACCCTATGTTATCCCGGTATGTTTGAATTCTGACCTGTTTTTTGGGCATGTTCTCACCACATTGGTGTGCGGGGAATTCACTCGCCATAAAAAATGCAACCAATTTCGCCGGTGTGCGTTGTAACAGATAACCGGCTGCACAAAAAACGGGATTTACGATGAAAAAACCGGGTGCGGAACAGTTTTTCAGCGAGGAGTACAATGGACTCGATGTGCTTGCTCTCTACGATGCGTACCACCGGAAAATATTCCGGTACGCGCTGAACAGAACGGGAGATGTAGAAGTGGCGAGAGATATTGCCGCAGATGTATTTTTCAAGGTGCACAAACACCGATGGAAATTTGTGTTTTCGGGCGCGCCGGTATCTGCCTGGTTGTATAAAATCGCGGGCAATGAAATTGTCTCATTTCAGCGAAAGCAAAAGTATCGCCCAGTGGCGCTGGACAACGCGTTGTCCGACAATGACATCGTGCCTATGTCGCTCCGCGGCGATTTGCAGGAAGAAATTCAGGATGCCCAGGAACATGTACATCGCCATGCGGCGTTTTTGCGCATTCAAAAACAAATATCAAGATTACCCGGCAAGTACCAGGAGGTAATCGTGCTGCGGTATCTGGAAGAAAAAAGCGTGCAGGAAATCAGCGAACTACTCGGAAAAAAAGAAGGAACCGTTAAATCGCTACTATCAAGGGGAATCTCAAAGCTGAAAAAAGCATCTTACAGTGGACAACTTTCGTTCGCACCGGCCGGCATGCTGGTGGAAACAGGCGCGAAGGAAGGAGCACGACTCTCATGACGCGCCGCGAAATTGAATCAGAACTCCGGAAGTCCGCGCTTCCCGAAATTGAATTGTCGAAGAACAACGATGCCGTTCGCAACGCATTGAAATATACAGTGGCGCGAACCGGCGCTCACGTACGAAAGAAGCGAATCGTTCGAACCATCTTCTCGATGGGTGTAACGGTGGGCTTCGCTCTCGGAATTGCAATGGTGTGGCTGCTGCAAAGCGAACCGCCGCAGGTGGTCACGCCGCCGCCGCAGGTGGTCGCAACAAACCTGGGAACCATGTGGGGAACGTACAGTGACAATCAGAGCGGCGGCAACTCCGTGGTGTGGCCTCCCGAATCGAGCGATGGTCAGAATAACTTTGTAAAAAGTTCGCCGGGATACGGAGAAAAGGGCTATGCGGTTCGCTTCAAGGGGAAAGCCGGAGAACAGCGTCGCCCCGGCTTCATCGGCGTCAGTGCGGTTCTCGGCCCCCCCGGAGAAGTGTACAAAAGTGGTGGTGTGAATATTCGCCGGTACGAAAAGATACGATTCAAAATGAAGGGTCAGATGTCCGGTGGCGAACTGGTGCTCCGCATTTCGAACGTTGAGCCCGACAATGAGTCTGCCGCAACGGTTTTCCGTAAACCCGACATTGCATACGAAGCCCAGATTACCGACAAAATGTCAGAGGACTGGCAAACGGTAACCCTGGATTTACGCACAGATTTTTCATTCGCTTCACCGAATTCGGCGAAAGTGAAAGTTGAAGATCTATTGGCCGATGCCAGACATCTGAAATGGCACGTACGCGACGCTGCAGGCGCAACAGTGGACGTATGGATTGACGAACTGGAATTTTATTGAAATCGTTTTCACGATTCCAATTTAGCACAGGAGTAAAAAATGAAATCACCCATTTGGGCCACCCTCATCGCATCCCTTCTGATTGCCATTCCGGCTACAGCAGGCAAAAAACTGACAATTGACAGTTTTACCGATGGCGACAACAAATCGGAACAAGGGGGATGGTGGTATGTGTACGATGACGCCCGTTTGGGCGGCAATTCAGAAATGACTCCCAGCGGCTGCACGCTTACTCCCACCAAGGGAACCGACGCGCAGGGATACGCTGCTCATGTGCAGGGAACCACCGGAAACAAACTGGGTTGGGACTACTTCGGATTCGGCGTAACGGTTGCCAAAGATTCCGGATGCCCCAACCAGAACAAAGTCAATCTGAGTCAGTACTCTACACTGGAGTTTAAAATTAAAGGAGAATTCTCCGGCGGGCGTCTGGTAGTGCTTATCCCGTACCACGGTGACACCTGCGAAGGAAATGTTCCCGAAACCATGACCCATTGGGCTGACTATGAAACCAGCATCAATGCTGACATCACCAGCGAATGGACCACGGTTCGGCTCAATCTGCGCAACGATTTTAAACAACCTTTCTGGACCAAACCTGAAGACCGCGTCTCCATTGAAACCGTATTGAAAAGCGTCAGCGTGCTGCAATGGCATTTCTCCAGCGCCGACGGTGACACTCTTGATGTATGGATTGATGACGTTGTTCTGTACTAAAAGCTGTTTCGGTTGTTCAGGAATCCGCGTTCCTCACGCACCGCACATTCGCGGTGGGAAAATAGTTCCATGCGCCATCCCCGCCTGAATTCCAGCCGGTGAAACCGTCACAATAGCTGAGCCCCCACCCTTCGCCGCCCACTTCCGAGGCTTCCGCCGCCCAGAACCAATACTGCGGTTCCTTGCACCCCACCGGGTTTCCCGGAAATGCTTCATCCACGATGGCCCCGCCCACCTTCGCCTCGTTCACCGTGGTGGCCAACTCAGTAATGGTAGGCACCCGCCATCCACTCAGGCCGTCGAGCGTTAATCCCGCGCAATACGACGGCGCGGCACTCCAAGTCATCAGCGTATCGGAATACCCGCGCTGCCATACCAATCCCGTATAATTGTCGGTCACCGCATCGGTGCCGATAGTGTAGTGGTTCGCGGGCTCAGCCGCGTATTCATCGGCCGCTTCGCCGGAACCGTTGCCGCGTACACACCGCGCCACCAAACCGCTGTCGCTGCGCACAATCGCGTTGCTGGTGAACCCGTTGGTGCCATACCCCCATACGCGATCTTCGTCGTTGTTCGGATCTGCATCGGCTTCGGTCAGTATGGTTTTGTACCAGAAAGAACCGGTCACATAGTACCCGCTCGTCACGTCGAATACATCGTAATACCCCGTGTATCCAAGCGTCACATCGGTGATGGAGGCCATCTCGATACGCGTGGGAAGCCGCCAATCATCGTATCCGGCGAAGCTGTCGGCGGCCAGCTGGGCGCACCGGTCATAGTTCGCCCACCAATCCCCCACAGACTCCGGATTGCTTTTTTCCCATGTCAAACAAGTCAGATTGTCGGTCACTGTGCCATCTCCGTTATCGCTCAGACTCGCCGGATTCGGCACATCGCCGCCGCTGCTCGGCGGGTTGGGCATGGGCCAGCACGCCCACTTGTGACTGCCGCAACCGGCGGCAACCGCGCACACGTCTCCATCACTGTCACTGTCACTGTCTGTGTCACTGTCGCTGCCCGCATCTGCATCGCTGTCACTATCGCCGTCCCCATCACTATCGGTGTCAGCATCACTGCTGTGCGACTTACCCGGCGAACTATCGTCACACGCGCCAATGGTCGCAATCACAAGTAAAACCAATAAATACTTCATTCAAATCTCCTTGGAGGGACACCACACGCTTCCAGAGTTTCATTGTTACATAATATTAGTTCATTATTTGTGCAAAACGGGTGGTTCCCACGACTTCCGATGATCTTGAATCCATAGACACAAGATTTTTTCACTCAAACCGTTCCGTAACAATAAAAAATGCTGTGTTCAGAGGGGGAGAATGGTCTGCGGCGGTTGGTGCTACCTCGGGGGACCACCGCCCCGTCGACCGAATGGGAACGCGTCCTGAAAGGCTTCCCGTTGTTTCTCGTTCATCAATTTCGACAATTTTTCATCCATCGCCGCCTGTCGCTTTCGCTGTTCCTGTCGATATTCGTAAAAACTAATGTTCTCTGACTCCAACTCATCACGAAGCGTGCGTCTTTCGGTCATAGACTGTTCCATCAGCTGTTCCAGTTCATCGGCGACATCGTCGTTCAACCCCTGATCTTCGGCAAAGTCCCGTATGCTGAGTGACATCAGATTCGCCATACGTGTTTCGCGTTCTTCCCGGTGTTTCTCACGAGATTCGCTTTGCTCCGCCTCAACCATCTGCGCCAGCTCCTGCCGAAGGTCGGCTTTGATCGTATCGACTTCGGGTTTGCCGTTGTCCCCGGACACCATATTGCTTTTCACCGGAGTCGAAACGCCTCGGTCGCTCCGCACACTACGCCGACCGCGTCTTTGAGAAACATCGCTTTCGGCAGCAGGCAGTCCGCTCAGCTGTCTCGACAATTCCACATTCTGCACCTCAAGCTCTGCTACCCGCATGGTCAACCGCGAAATGTTGTCTGACATCTTGTATTGCTGAACACCGACGACCACAGCGGTCACCAGCAATATCGCGGAAACAATGCCCCATATTTTCAGAATCATCGTTTTTTCCATTTGATCACTCCTGGTCAGTGATTCGATTATGCTTCTCTTTTTATCCAAAATCCATATATTCGAAAGAAACCATACCACGGAAGAAATTTCAGGGAATCGAATATGAAATCAGATGTTCAATTTTATTCTGAAGGCGCTGTCATCAAAGGTCATCTATATCGTCCGGATCCCCCAACAACCGATACCCCCATTGTTGTTCTGGCCCACGGGTTCGCCGGTGTGAAAGAAATGCTCCTGCCGGCATACGCCGAATATTTCTCACAACATGGATTTGCCGCCCTTACATTTGATTATCGCGGATTCGGAGACAGCGAAGGTGTTCCGGGCAGACTGGTTCCTGCGGAACAGATCGCAGATATTCGCAACGCAATTACATTTGCAACGACGCTTGAAAATATAGACGCGGCCCGCATCGCTCTGTGGGGAACCTCATACGGCGGCGCGAACGCGATTGTGGCCGCAGCCCAGGACCGCCGTGTGAAAACGCTGGCGGTGCAACTCACATTCGGCGACGGCGAACGGGTGATTATGGGTGATAAAAATGATGAAGAAAAAGCGAAAATCCGCGACTCCATCGAGCGAATCTGGGCAAAAAGCGTTACCACCAATAAAATGATGATGCTCGGTGTGAACCGATTATTGGGAGATGAACAATCCAAAGCCTTTTATCAACGATTTGTGGAGCAATTCGATGCGCTGAAAATCAAACTGCCGTTTTTAACGATGAAAGAAACCATCGATCATAAACCCGAGCGGCTCATCGGATGGGTTAATGCGCCGGTAATGATCACCGCAGCCACAAACGACCTGGTCAATCCGAAAGAAGAATCGTATCATTTGTTCGAAAAAGCAAATGAACCGAAAGCGCTGGTTGAAATTGCCGGCGCGACGCATTATGAAGTATATGAAGGCGAATTCTTCGAGCAGGCTGCGTCCAAACAATTGGAATGGTTCCAGACGCACCTGGTGTGAACCAATGACGGGCGTATTCCCAACTGAACACGGAATACATGCTCACTGAGGTATTCATGAAAATTCACTATCTGCAACATGTACCATTTGAAAACCTGGGGTGTCTGGGTGAAATGTTTATGGCACGCGGCCATTCCATTACCTGTACGCGTTTTTTCGAAAACAATCCATTGCCCCCGATGGATACCTTCGACGTGTTGGTAGTCATGGGCGGCCCTATGGGCATCTTCGATGAACAGCAATATCCCTGGCTTGCCAAAGAAAAACATTTCATCAAGCAATCCATTGATGATGGGAAAACGGTTCTGGGCATTTGTCTGGGCGCGCAACTGGTCGCGCATGTGCTCGGCGCGGCGGTGTATCCGAATAAACAGCGGGAAATCGGCTGGTTTGACATCACCCCGTCACCGCAATTGTCAAAAACCCCGTTGGCTTCTGTACTGACCAAGCCTGAAACTGTCTTTCACTGGCACGGTGATACATTTGATTTACCCGACGGCGCGTATCTCATCGGCTCCAGCGAAGCGTGCGCCAATCAGGGGTTTGTGTACGAAGAAAATATAGTTGGCTTGCAGTTTCATCTGGAAAGCACCCCGGCCTCCATTGAGGCATTGCTGACAAACTGCGGGGACGAATTGGACGAATCTGAGTTTGTCCAGTCAGAACAAGCCATTCGAGATCAGAAATCGGCCTGCACACAACTGAACCAAATTGCTGAATCCCTCATTTCCGCAATCGGACTGTAGTAAAAGGCCGTTGTCCATTCGTTTTCACTGATATAGCGGGAAATAGAACACCATTTCGAGATTGTCTCGGTCTACCACCGGATGCTGAAGACCGTCTGTGGTGCGAGAAACGGTTTTCATGACATAATCGCGAAGCTCATTGGTAGATATTTTTCTATCCCGGTTCGCGTCGGCTTCTCCGTTTGTCAACGAACCGATAATCGCCTCGGTGAAGTTTCCGTTCTGATACCGATCGCTTTCATAGGAAAATTCATTTCCCCGTGAGGAAGAAAAAACGATCGCGCCGGTTCGCCGAAACAAATCGTTATAAATATAGCGGCCGGACTGCTTCACCAGCGCACGCTGCAGATCCTTTTGCTTTCTTGGATTCTGCTTTCGTCGAATACCACGCGGCGCCACACCGGCCTTATCAGCCTGAGCACTGACATCTAGCACATCTTGTTCATCAAACGCTCCCGACTGACATGTATCGAGCAGCAAAATTTTTCGCCGCGCTGAAATCCCCTCCAGCAGAGATTCAATCTGCTGATAATTCACCGCCGTCCGTTCAAGACGATCGAGCTTGCTTGTGGAGAGCAGATAATAATACTCAAAGTCTCCCTCAATATCGTACAGTCCGTGGCCGGCCACGAACACAACCACCGTGTCATCAACAGTGGATTTTTTCAACAGCGCCGCGGCATCCCGAAATGCCTTTCCGTTCACCTTGTCGTTCGTGTATGTTTTCACATGTACTTCATTGAAGAGCGCTCCGTTTTGACGAAATACGCGACCCAAATCCTCTGCGTCTTTCGCCGCGAATTTCAGATTCATGTTGCTATCGTCGTATTTGGAAACGCCGAAACCGATATAGTATAAATCGCCTTTTTCAGGAGTTTGGTACTTTTCAATAAAATGCTCCCGCAGAGACTCGATACCCAACGCGTTTCTGGCGCTGATTTCAATTTTGTTGCTACCTGTATGCAGTTGCACGGTTTCGTGAACGGTACGGGAGGACATTCGCTTTCCTTCCATTCCGAAAAGCGGCACATCGTTCACGTAAATATTATAACTGTCCACCTCGGCAACATCGTCGGCGGCGGAGAAAGTCACATCGAGGAATCGCCCGCGTCTCTTTTTTTCTCTGATATGCACTTTGGGCGCCGCGCCGAACACGTAGGACAATTGATCTTCATCGAAACCGTATTTGGCAACCCGCTTCAGATACAGGGTATAAAACGCCTCCACCATCTCGTCGGAACCGAGCTTCATCCGTTGCATAATGATGTCGGGGCGATTGTTGCGAATGGCCGTTTGTTCAATTCGATACCCGTGCATATCTGTGACCGCCGCGACAAGACGGCCGCCGTTTCGGGATGCGGTAAAGAACCCGTCTTCGGTGTATACAATCCATTCGGCACCGTCGCTCACCATCCAGATGCGCGTGTTTTCCTCGATGTTCCACACCACAATACCGCCGCTTTCATCGGTGTACAGAAAGAATCGATGTCCATCGAAAAACGCGGCACTGTAAATCAACCCGTCCGCCGCTGACTCACTGGCAATCTCCCCTTTGGCGATATCCATGACAACAATCTCCGGACACTTGTCGTGGGAATGGGTGCGATGGGTCAACGCCGCATAGGCGCCGTCTTCCGACACGTACAAATCCTCCTCGCTGCACTCATGGGTCCAGCGGGCTGGAAACTGCTGAATCTTTACCCTGCGGCGAAGATCGTACACATGAAACTGATCATCAAACAAGGCGATAAACCGATGGTCATCCACCGCTGCAATCTTGAAATCCGTGTAGAATCCTAATGAAATGTGATCAATCACAGTTCGCTGTTCATAGTTGCTGCCGTGAAGCAAAACCAGATCACCGGTGGAACGAATCCCCTTCTCGCTGAAGTACCCCACCACGCCGTAGCGACCGACCGGCACCTTATATTGAAGCATGGAATCTCCGAAATGCGCTTTCACCTGCAACGTGTTTGCATCCAACACGTCGAACTGCTTGTACGTCGGACGAAAGAAATGCTTCTTGTCGGGCATATAAGAAACCACATCGTAGGCATAACCGGGTGAGGTTTCGGTGCGGATCAGTTTGCCGCTCTGCACATCCCAAAATCTGGACGCGTTGGTCACCGCATCATTTTGCCTGGCGCTGATTTTGGTGCTGGTAAACAAAACACGGCCGTCAGGCGAAAAATCAAGTGATTTAAATCGCTCATTATTGCCGAGTCCGGTGAATGTTTTGTCCAACGACAGACTGAACAAATCCCATAGTTGAAAAAGCCCCAGTGAACTCCCCACTGCCAATCGACTGTCCACAGGAGACGGTCGGATAGTGGTAAACATTCCGATGTTTTCGCCCAGCCGCCGGACCTCTTCCCGGGTGGATGTATCGAAAAGGCGAATCCGAAAGTCGGCGTCGGGCACTGCCAGAATTCGACCGTCTTTTGACAGCCCGAGCCCCCAGGTGCGCCGCCCTTCCGTACGAAACGCCGTCTGCCGGCCCGAAACCACATCGATCAGCACGGCCGAATGGGTGGTGTAGCGCACTGACCCGTCATCCAACGCCAACGCGGCCTGTCCGCCGCTCGGCATCCACTCCACATCGGTGACAATATGGGGAATGCTGTATGTGTTCAGTACGCGACCGGTTCGATAGTTCACCACAGAGGCTTCGGAAGTATCGCCCTCATACTCCATCACGCCAAAGATAAGGTCTGTTCCCGGAACAAAATACGCTTTGTTCGGCCAATAATTCGCCACCTTTCGGGTCGGATGAACTGGAATTTCTATCAATTGGCGCATGGTTTGTGTATCCCACACTTCTATCGACCGCTCATAGCAGGTGAACATGGCCAGGTGCTTTTGGGCATCGAAATCCATGAACCGATACCCATAACGGTTGCAATTACCGAGCGGAAATTTGCGCGGTGTCACCCGATGGGTTTTAAGGTTCAAAACTCGGAGCAACCACTCGGCATCGCTGTCGTAACTTCTCGAAAAGGCATATGCGATATGATCTTTTTCTCCCGGCAGGATTGTGAGTTCCTTCTGATCGGGCAGTTTGAACGGCTCATCGGTAAATATATTGATGATATAGGTTTGCGTGTCATCGGATGTCCAGAAAAACACATGCTCGTTGTCGAGAAACAACACCCTAAAAATACCGGATGAACCCAACGGGAAACGCTTAACCAGCAATCCGGTCGACATCTCCCAGATACGCAGAAATTCATCGCCGATAGAGGCCAGAAATCGCCCATCCGGCGAAAACGAAAGGTCTTCCACGTATGAAGAATGTCCCGACTGGCTGACCGTTCTGATATTTACCGGGTTCCTGGGAATGATGCGCTGTCCAGGCGGTCGCCGTTTGGGTTTCGGCGGAAAATATTCGGAAAGATCTTCAGCGGATTCCTCACCGGACGCCGACGCAACAAGCGCGTCCGAATCGGATTCCGGCTGTTCACGCACTTGCGACGGCGAAGAACCACAACCACTCAACCATATAAAAATGAATGCCCAAGAAACAAACGAGAATCGGCGTCGCAATATCATCTACGCTCCCTCGAAATACGTAATTGAAAATGATGTGTTGCGTTTTTATTAGCATTTATTAATTATGCTGAGAACCTAAAACACAGCTATCGGCCTTTATAGGGAAATCATCATGTTGAAACATATCCTTCAGATTTTCATCGCGACGGCAATATTCGGTTGCGGCAGCGCGGGGACGCCTCAAAAAACAGCGGATGCCCCCCGTCAGCCGGGACCACCGACCGAAACGGGCGAAACATCTTCGGAAAACACGCTCAACAGCGATAGGGATGGACTGCATGCCAGAGGGAGCAGCTATTTCAACGCTGCGCATCCATTTTTAACGATTGATTCCGGTGGGAACCTCGCCAAAGTAAAAGAATTGTTATTTACGCGGGACGGCCGATATCTTGTCACCGCAGGGTACGATAAAAGCGTTCGAATCTATCATGTGCAAAGTGGTCGGCTGGTGCGAACGTTACGCGGCGAAATCGGAGAGGGAAAAGAGGGACGAATTTATGCCGCCGCGCTCTCCCCTGACGACCGGAATATCGTTATCGGAGGGTGGCTCGGTGACTTTTCGGGAAACAAGTACCGTAGCGACGAGGCCGCCCATCAAATCAGAGTCATCGATTTTTATTCCGGCGAGGTCCGACACGTGCTCAAGGGCCACCTCGATGTCGTTCTATCCCTCTCCTACTCCCCGGATGGCAGATACATTCTATCGGGAAGCGGCGACAGCACCGCTAAATTGTGGAACGCACAGAGCGGCGCGCTGAGGACAACCCTCTCCGGCCATACAGGGGCGATTCTCGATACAGCGATTTCACCCGACGGACGGCTGGCGGCAACCGCCGGAGACGACAAAACCGTTCGACTTTTCAGCATCCCCGACGGACGCCGTATCGCCACCCTGCGCGGACATTCCGCCAAAGTATCGGCGGTGACCTTTGCCGACGGCGGCCGAACAATTGTATCGGGAGATGCAGACGGCGAAATACGGATTTGGGATGGAAAATCCGGACAATTCGTTCGGAGCCTCGCGAGGCAGAACGGCGGAGTCGCCGGTCTCACCATTTCAGCGGACTCGACTCGCGTAGTGACCGGCTCCTCCGGCGGAACCGCGGTCAACATATATAGTCTGCGCGAAAACCAGCGCGTGCAAACGTTTGACCGGCACCAGAATGTGGTGCTCGCCACCGCGGTCTCGCCAGACAACCGATACGCTGCATCGGCCGGCGGCAATCGTCATGAAATTTATATCTGGGACCTGGACACAAAAGCAGTGCACCGGCAGATTGTGGGCATGGGCCGCCCCACCTGGAGTGTGGGATTCGCCCGGAACGGCAGCGCAATTGCGTTCGGAACCACTCCTGACCACCAACCCGGCACACCCTACCAGATGAACGGACCACTCGAGCAGGCATTCCGAATCGTTGCAGAAAACGAGTACGACTTCGGCATTATACCCGGTATTCCTGATGCCAACGACTATCGCACTGCGCAGGAAAACGTCGGAAAATGGTCAGTGCGAACCCTGAGCGGCCGCGAACACGCAACGCTCGAACTACGTAAAAACGGTCGGGTGCACAAACGCATCACTCGCAATTCGGCAACCGGTTTCGATCACCGAGCCTTTACCCTCACCCCAAAGGGCAATCTGGTGATCAGTGGGGGGTCAAACGGAAAACTGACCGCCTATGGTACAGAAAGCGGTTCCGTGTATCGCGAGTATGTCGGGCATGCAGGGGACATTCTTTCCGTTGCGGTCTCTCCGGACGGCGCATTGATGGTATCGGGGTCAAATGATCAGACCATTCGATTGTGGCACACGCAAACGGGTTCTCTTTTGCTGACTGTGTTTGTGGCTGCCGACAATCAGTGGGTGGCATGGACCCCCGAAGGCTACTATGCGTCATCGCCATACGGAGACCGGTATGTGGGCTGGCACATCAATCGTGGTGCTGACCGCCCTGCTGACTATTATCGGGCATACGTGTTTTCAAAACAGTTCCGCGCCCCCTCCCTGGTCGCCTATTATCTGGAGGAAACAGGGGCACTCACCACCGCAGTGCAACGCTACCGGAAGTGGCTCGGGACGGAAGCCACATGGACGGAAACAGACTATCATACGCTGGGAAATTTCGCCCCGCCGCGCCCGGTCTTCATTCGCCCCTACCAGTACGTCAGCGAGGTCAATGCCAACAGCATTCGCATCAAAGCCCGGGCACTCGGTGACGGCGACACCCCCATCGAGGACATCTGGGTGCTGCTCAATGGCAAACGCGTCGCCGACGACGGGCCGGTAAAGCCGAAAAGCCGTATATCCAAACAAATCAACGGCACCGAGGCAACCATCGAAGTTGAAGTGCCGCTGCCTGAAACCACCAACCGCATCTCGGTGGTTGCGCGAAACCGATACGCGGAAAGCGAACCGGGAACCATCGAAATTGCACGCAAGGACGTGCAGCAGGTAGAAAAAGGCGATACTCTTTACAAACCCAACCTGTATGTTCTGGCTATCGGAGTGTCGGAAAACCGCGATCCCGCGTATCAGCTGGACTACGCACATGCCGATGCCGAAAGCATTGACCAGATGTTCCGGCAGCAGTCCGGAAAGCTGTACCGCTCAGTGTACACAAGGCTGATCACAAACCAAACCGCCACCCGATCCAATATTCTGGACGGTCTGGAATGGATTTATCGCCAGACAACCCAACGAGATACCGCGGTGATTTTTATTGCGGGTCACGGACTCAAAGACGACCGCAACAACTATTACTTCCTGCCGTACGACGGTGATGACCAGGCGTTGACACGAACCGGAGTAAAGTGGGACGAGTTTAAAAATGTGATTGAAAACCTTCCGGCAAAAGTCATCCTGATGGCCGACACCTGTTTCAGCGGGAATATTACCGGGACCCACCGAGGGCCGAAAAACACCATGGACGACGCCCTGCGCGATCTGGTCAATTCCGGCACGGGTGTTGTGGTGTTTACGGCATCAACCGGACGGGAGTTCGGTTTCGAGCACACGGACTGGGGGCACGGGGCGTTCACCAAAGCACTCGTCGAAGGGTTGCAGAACCGCCGAGCCGATTATAATAAAGACGGCCACGTCTATGTGAAGGAGCTGGATCTGTACATTTCTGAACGAGTGAAGGCGCTGACCCAGGGGGCTCAGCATCCGACAACCGAAATTCCATCCACCATGCCCGATTTTCCGCTGTACTCGCGGTAGCCGGGGAAAATATCTGGAGAAGACGGAGTATACTATGACACTGAATGGAACCAATTTTCTGATTATCAGTTTTTTTATTGCATGGGTGGCAGCAGCCTGCGGAGGTGGTCAGCGCAGGGATGACACGACACCGAATGGATCATCCACGCAGAACGGCGACACGATGGTGGCGACCAATACCGCCGGCGGGCCGGAATGGGTACGCGCGGATTGTGTTTCATACTTCAGAACGAAAGGGCAAACACCGTTATGCGGCGTGGGGATGGTCAAAGGCATGAATGACCCCAGTCTGGCGCGAACGGCTGCCCAGGGTCGCGGGCGCACTGAAATCGCCCGGACCATTGAAGTCAAGGTGACCTCTGCACTTACCGACTATCAAGCCCAGAGCACCGATAGCAACGGTGTACTTCAGGGAGATCAGGCCATCGAATCGATTTCGAAGCAGGTATCTGAGGTTACACTGAACGGCAGCCGCATGATTGACAGCTGGATTGCACCGGACGGGACTTTCTATGCGCTGATGGCACTGGACAAAGGCGATTTCACAACGGCTATCACAGAATCCGCTCAAATGGAGGAGCCTGTGCGGCAGGTGGTACTCGCGGTGACCCCGAAACTGTTTTCAGCCTACGACGACGAAACGAGCGCGTACTGATGATCCGGCGATACGCGTTCTGTCTTGCGATTGTCTTTAGTGTCGGGTGCGCCGCAACCAAACCTGCCCCCTGCGCGGGGGAGCAATGCAGCAAACCAACTGCGGCACCGGACAGTTCCCGGCATGACAATCGCGATGCCGACGGCGCGTGGCAGGAAGTGAATTCCCCGGACTGGGTTGCCACCGGCGGAGATGCCGACAGGTATCCGCACGACACGTATCTCACGGGAATCGCCATGGCCAGTGGAGAAGGTGGATTAAAACGCGCCATGGCGGATGCGGCCGCGGATTTGGCGAATCGGATTTCGGTGCGGATTGAACACGAGTTCACCGACGCCAGCACCGAAACCAACGGCCGGGTAGACTACCATGTGGCGGCGATTACCCGCATGTCATCTGATGTTCGGTTGTCGGGCCTCCAGTACGAAATCTCCCACCAGGGCGACAGCGTATACGCCCTGGCGTATGTAGAAAAGGCGCAGGCGGCCGCGCAACAGAAATTATTGAGAGATCAAGCGGTTCAGTCATTGCGGGAATGTATGGTGTCCGCACGTAAACGCAGTCGCAGCGGGAAAAGTGCCGAAGCGGCCATGGCATACCTCAGCTGTATGCGCCATCTAGTCGATGGTCTGCAGCACGACGCCGTGGTGCGCACCATTACCCAGCGCGGTACCAACCAAGTGCAGATGGAGTTGGTTTCGAGTCTGCAGCGCATTCGGGACGCGTCGTCGGAACTGGTATCCCGCCCCGCGACTTCGCTCAAAGAAGCGGCGGATTTTTTGGCGGTACAACTCAGCGCCGCGGGAGATTTGGGGAATTATATGGAAGCGGTAGCACCGTTCAGATACGGCACCACCAACTTCTCCAGCTCATTCGGTCAGCAGATTGCCCTTCATCTCGAAAGCGCTTTGGGAAAACGCCTGAATGGGAACACTGCGAGCGGCGACTCTCCGCAATCCAAGTTTGTCATTCAAGGGGTGTATTTCCAGGAAGGAGAAAACATTCGACTCAGCGCCACCGCACGGAATATCGACACAGGTGCACTGCAGAGCGGCGCCGAGGCGCTGATTGCCAAATCGCGGATTCCGACGGGAATCGCCCTGTTTCCGAAGAACCTCGAAAATGCGATGGTGGAGCAGCGGCTACTCTCCGAAGGGGAACTGGTGGACGGTAAATTGCGGGTGGAAATTTGGGCTGACAAAGGCCGACGGGGAGTGGTGTACACCGAACACGAGGAAATCCGCATCTTCATCAGAGTGAACGCCCCGGCATATGTGCGACTGATTTATGTACTCGAAAGCGGCATTCAGGTACCCATCGACCAGGGGTACTACATTGATGGAACCAAAGTGAACATGGCGGTGGAGTACCCCGATCGATTCGAAGTGGTGCCGCCGTTCGGCATTGAGCACATCCACGCCACCGCGTTCACCAAGCCCCCTGCCCCGCTGCCTGTCGCCACCCGCGTCATCGATGGTGAAACCTACGAAGTGGTTGCCGACGGCCTTGCCTCCTTGGTGCGACACCGGGGCATCAAACGAAAGAAAAAAGAAGAAGTCGCCGAATCCCTCATCTCCATCAGCACCTTGCCCCGAACCGAAACACCAACACACTAACGCGCTACTCCACCGCTTCCGCCCCCCCTTGTCTCGAAATGACGTTCCCCTGAGTAATTGCAATAGTGACAGCATTCATCAACCCAATCGCCTTGAGAAGTAAATGCTTCCATTAAGATAATAATCTGATTCTTTTTTGTTTCTATTCACACTTATTTCTATTCAAATATTACCGATAACAAAAGTATGTAATATTTCGGAATGCAGCCGGTATGATGAATGGAGATGTATCATGACAGTCGCAACCAGGTCACCGAATTGGCTTCAATTTGATATTGAATCAAGGCCGCAAGCACTTCTGGATGACCTTGCGAGTTCAATCAAAGTTTCGCCGACTATCCAACGTCTTATGGAATTGACTCAACAGCCTGATTCTCTCATCCGACCGGTCGTTGAAACGCTTTCCAAGAGCCCTTCTCTGGCTGCGGAAGTTCTCAAGGTGGCAAACAGCCCGGTGTATTCACAAGGCAAAGAAATTGTGGATTTAAAACGGGCAGTCGTGCTGATAGGAATGCAGGAGCTGCATGCCATGACGACCGGGTTGAATATGCTGGCAATGTTTTCGTCCGATAACGACGTTTCTTCAACTATGCAGGACATCAGCATTGTTTCAGCGACTATCGCACGCCAACTGGCGGAACGCATGGGACAAGACCCGGTATCAGCCTTTCTTTGCGGATTGCTTTGTGAAATTGGAGCGCTGGCGGTGAATACGCGAGACAATGAAGAATACGCAAAAATATGGAAACAAACGAACAGTTCCCCTCCCGGAAGATTCCGGAAAGAGTCGGAACGATATGGCGTTCCGACAGAAGTCACCGGCAGTAAATTACTTAACTTGAACGGACTGCCCGCAACTGTATCTGATGCCATTCAAATATCATGGGAAGAATCGGCTATCACTGAAAATATTCTTGGTAAGATTACCTGCTTTTCACGGTTCGCAGCGTATGTATTAGTCGATGCAGGCATGGCGAATAGCCGAGAAATCCTTGAGATGGGAATAAATCGTCTGGCAGAACACATTGAATTGCCAATATCTTCAAATGAACTGATTCAATTGTGTTTGGAAGCAGGAAAAAAAGCAAAATTGGGACTTCTGAACAAGATAGACCTGTATGAAGAAGCGTTGGAAATGAAGGATACGGCTGCCCAAGCGAAAACGCGAAAACAACAACTATCTGATAGTAGAGTGAAAAGATTTCAGATTTACGGAATTCTGCTTTTTCTAATTTTTGTGTCTGCCGTTTTTCTTTTTATTTTTTTTAAAAATTGATTTGAACGGCCATCTCTTGAGTCAATTCTCAGCATCAACCCATTTTACGGTGGAAGACTATCAGTAGAGTCGAAACCGAACAACGGTACAACCATGATCATTCATCTGCCGACAGAAAAACCGAACAATTAAACTCAATACAACCCAGCCTGTTGCAGTTGGTCGATGACGATGTCGGTTCTGACTTGAAAGAACTCTTCGTGAATGCGTTCGAGCATGGGTATCCAGTGGTCGTTTTTCGTTAGGGGCCCGGTCACACTGTCGCCCCAGGGAGAGGTTTCGACAGATTCCTGCGCATCGCCCCACCTGGCGGATTCAGCGATGATGGCTAAGTCAATCTCGTCGGCCCGTGCATCAAACAGTGCGGTTGCGCGCGATGGTGTGAACAGCCCGTCATCTTCGAGCAGTTCATGAGCGCGTTCGGCGAAGCGTTCTCGATACAGCGCGTTTTCTGTAAGTCGGTGATGCAGCCACTGGGGGTGAAATTCCTGCGCGCTGTTCACTTCCATGTCGTTGAATCCCCCGGTATTCAAATCCACCCGGTTCTCACTCACTCCAACGGTAATCCAGTCTTCGTCGATGCGCAGGGTGTGCTCGTTGTCGTGAGCAAAAAACACAAAGCCCTGATCAAGGGTCACACGGTTGATGGCGGCATAAAAATTATTGGGCGACTTGTTGCCGAAGAACTTGCTGACCGGCGCATCCAGATTCGCGGTGTAAAAAATAATCAGCATGTAGTCGATAAGATTGTCAATGTCCACGTGGGGTTTCATGCTCACGTCGCGCTCACCGTTTTCATCCTTCCCTTCCAGCGCAAAATAATCGGCATCATCAGCAAACCCCTGCTCGCTCATCTCCCAAAGAGTCTGCCAGGTGTCTTCGGTTCCATCGGCAATTTCGATGATCAACGTTGATTCATCGTCGCCGCGGGTGGTTTTCACCACATCGACATCGCCTTTTTCACCGCCCAGATAGCTCTTCACATGGTCGGAGTCCACGCGCTCCTGAGACTGAAACAGCCCCCAGTACACACCATCCAGGTACAGATGGTAATAGCGACTTCGCGTGTACGGACGCCCCAACTCCCGCTGCATGTCCCGCGAAAAAACGTCGCGATTCATGGTGTTCTTGTTGGTGCCGTCAAAACTCCACGAATAATTGCCGCTGGTACGAAAATCCAACCGATCAAATTCACCGGCGCCTTCACTCCCGAACAGCGGATAATGCAACTTGTCTGCACCGTACATATCGCGAAAATAGCATTTGAACGCATGTTTGGGATTATTATCATTTCGACTGACACCGCCGCGGATGCGGACCCCCGCATTGGCCTGCACCCCTTCAGCATCGGGGTACAGAAATTCAAGCGATGCCGAGCGCTCCCAGGCTTCTTCGGTTTTCAGGGGATCAGGGTCATCCGAACGCATCAACGCATTCACGAAAATGCCGTAGTCCTGATCAAATAAATAATCCAGGTCGGTAACCAGGGATACGCTCGGAATATCGAGCATCGCAGAAGCGATTTGCGACTCATAGTCGGGATTCGTCACTACTTCTACGTCCATTCCGTAGTCAATCCACTGGTCATTCGTCTGTGACGATCCAAGACCGGGTTCCGGCCATTCCCCACCCGGCGATAGATTATGAGGCGACAGCTCCACCACACGCGATGCAAATAGGAACGTATGGGTACTGACTTTTTCCGGAGCGGGTTCATCATCAACAGGCATGACGCGAACCACGACACCGGGCGCCAGGTACCGATTCGAAACATCGGAGGGGTCAATACGAATCGTTAAAGGAAGCGATGCGATAATCGCTTTATCTTCGCGCATGGGATTACTCGAATCCATGGTATATGCCACACGGTCGGCGGTCGGATGAGAAATGGTCAAATCAAACGCTTCTTCATAAAACCCACGCTCATGACTGAACTCCAGACCGGATTCAGAATGGTCGATTACAACCGGTTCGTCTCGTTCGCTGTCAAGCGACGTGTCCCCATCGACGGTGGTATCAGAGTCTGTATCAAATTCCGCTGTTTTAGAGTTTGAAGAACATGAAATCCCGAAGAAGATAACCAGTGCAAAAACAATAAACCGAATGAGTATCACAATTTTCCTACCCTCTACCAGTCCCTTGCCGACCATTCGACAATCCACCGGTGTATTATGTAATTAGATGCACGCGACAACAAAAATGGCTCAACTAGTGAGGTTTCGAGCCACGCACACAGGTAAAATCTTTAGCCGCATCCCTCCACTATAGGACAATAGTCATGTTCCAGTTATCATGTAGGGACGGGCTTTATGCCTAATGATTGATCACATCTTTGGATGTACGTTTTGCGGCAGCATAGATTCCCCCTTGAAAAGGGGGCAAGGGGGATGTCGTCTTGATAGCGCCGATGGAAAATGATAATTAT
>JAFGXQ010000095.1 GCA_016936575.1 Deltaproteobacteria bacterium | reverse complement strand
ATAGGTCTCATAAGTCCTATATATAAGTCCTATAGGTCTCATAAGTCCTATATATAAGTCCTATGCGTCCTATAGGACTTATAGTATAAGCGCTGCATGAGAATATTTCGCTTTATGGTTTGGATACTATGGGTTGCCGCAGCCTGCGCGCCTGCCTCAAACCAGGCATCGGTTTTGGAAAAAACAGACATGAAACACATATCCCCCAGCGATTCTCATCTGCAATTCGTGGGGCGCATCGATTTCAGCAATCCCGAAGCGCCTAGTTTCTCTCATCCCGGCGTCAGCGTTCGGATTCGGTTTACCGGCAGCCGCCTGCACGTGCTGCTCGAAGACAGCGCCCATCGCCAATCTCCGGAAACCACTAACTATTTCAACGTGATAGTAGATAACCAAAAGCCTATTCGAATGAAAACCACCCCGGCCGAACAGACGTACGTACTCGCGCACAACCTTTCTCCCGGCGAGCACGAAGTCGTGCTGTTCAAGCGTTCTGAAAGCAGCCACGGTGACGACCTGAATGTCGGCAAGGTCACCATACACGGGTTTCGAATCGACGCCGATGCCGACCTGTTGCAGGTCCCAAAAAAAAGGTGGCGAATGGAGTTTATCGGCGACTCCATCACCTGTGGGTACGGCAATGAATTTTCCTCCCCAAACCCGGTGAATGATCATTTCACGACGCTGAATTCCAATGCGTACATGGCCTGGGGCGCCATCGCGGCAAGAAAACTCGATGCCGACTATATGTCCGTGGCGTACTCCGGTCGAGGCGTGGTTCGCAACTACGGCGGGCACGATTCGCCCACGATACCCGACATTTATTTACAAACGCTTCCCGATGACCCGAAGGCGGCGCCCTGGCAACCGGCGAACTACATTCCCCATATTGTGGTCATCAATCTGGGTACCAACGATTTTTCAGAGGGTCTTCCACCGGGGCCGGCAATCGACGATTTACAGAAGCGGTACGGGGAACGATATCAGTCATTTGTAATGGAATTGCAGGGATATTACCCCCAGGCCACGTTTGTCATCGCCTTCGGGCCGATGCTGTCCGACAGTTTTCCCCCCGAATATCAAGCGTTGCATCGGGTGCGCACCGAGCTGACCCGCATGGTGAATGAGCTCCGTTCCACCGGGATGGAAATTCACCTGCTTGAACTAACGCCGCAACAGCCGCCGTTCGGAGAGGACTTCCACCCCACCGTTGCCACTCACCAACGCATGGCAAAAAAGCTTGTTCGTTTTCTGTCGCAACACGGAATCGGCCCAAAAAAAGATCCTTACAAAAAACAGGTTCCAAAAAAATCGCGTCCTTCCTCTTAGGAAAATAGTCCTTTCGTCGATACACCTCGTAGCAACTATTTTCACAACCGTAACGTGGGAGCACACAATGTCATTTGTTTGGGACAAAAACTGGGAAATCGGTATTTCATCGATTGACGCACAGCACCGGGAATTGATGGACATCATCAATAAACTGGGCGATGCCATGCGCGAGCGAAAAGCGGCCGAAGTCGTATCGCCGGTGCTGAAGGAACTGTCCAATTACACCAAAAAACACTTCACGTTTGAAGAAGCACTGATGCGCAGATACGGTTACGAAGAGCTCGAATCACACAAACCGTATCACAAAAAATTCATCGACAAACTCGCTGAATTCCAAGAAAAAATAGACACCGGAAACATCGCCATCGGTGTGCAGATGTACAATTTTCTGGGGGATTGGCTGCGGGGACACATTCGCGGCATTGATACCAAGTATGCCGAAGTGCTGAAAGACAAAGGCGCCAAATAAAAGCCACCTCACTAACGCCCGGTTTTTTTCTTTCGCGGTCGAACATGCTACATAATGCAGCGTGAAAACCGATTCCTCTATTTCATTACATTCGTTTACGCCCGTCGGCGATTGTTCACTCATCCGGTTCGAGGGCCGGCGGCACAATGAGCAGTTCCGCTTCACCTATCGCATTCCCGCCCAGTTGGGCGAAATGCTGGATGTGGGCCGGACGAGCAAATCCCCCGGCAACAGGCGCGACGAACTATGGCGACACAATTGTCTGGAATTTTTCGTCGGGCCGACCGGGCAACCCACATACTGGGAATATAACTTTTCCTTTGGCGGCGATTGGAACTGCTATCGTTTCGATGACTATCGCAGGGGTATGCGCGAGGAGCCGAACGCTGCGCTGTTTCATTTTGAAAGTCGACATGCAGACGGCGCGTATCTGATTCAACTGAACGTGAGCGCACCGCCCTACGACACGGTATGGCTCGGCGCGCCTGCCGCAGTGCTGCTGCTGCGCACAAACCATTCAGAATTGACACCCCATTTCTTTGCACCGGTTCATGCGGGGGATACACCCGATTTTCACCACCCGGATTCGCGGTGCATTGCCATTGAATGAATCTGCGGGAATGCGCGATGCGGTGTCGGTCGTTGGGTAGACAGCAACATGACCCGTGCAAAGGAATCACATGTCAAACCGGACAAAAAAGCAAACTGAACAAAAACAAGGTTTCGCGGGATGGTTCGTCGGCGCGTTTTTCCTGGCATGCGCCTGCAGCGGCGCGCCCGTTCAGACAGAACAGAAACCGAATTCCCACACGGTGCCGCAACCGGATACCGAAAAAATCGACGCTGACACGGTTGATCCCGCGGTGGACAACAGCGACCATCCTTCGGCAGATGCGGCATCGACGGACTCCGACTCGAGGGACAACATTCCCGACGGATTTGAACAATGCCCTATTCAGGATGGGGCGGCGGAATACATTTCGATTCGTGAACGCGAAAACAATCTCTGGGAAATCACCTTTCATCAACCGGACGGTATGCAAACCGCGATAGGCATTCGAACCCGCAATGTTTATCAGCTGAATGGGGATGCACACAGCGATTTGTATATGGCGTTCGGCACGTTGCAAAATAATCGTTTTATCCAGTCGTGTCACGGAACCAACCGCTGTGAACAGGGAATATACGCGGGTTGCGGTGACAACAAGTATGTGGCCGCACTGCCCCGCGGAGACTACGGGTGGCTGCGGGTGGGCGGATATCCCGACTGGCGCACCGGCGGCTGGCGGCAAATTGTAGAAGAACAGTGGCGACTGGAAGACCAGACGTATCGGATGACACAAGTAACATGGCAGATGACACAATCGAAATTTACAGCGCTGTCCGACGCAACCTATCCACTCACGGACCCCCCCGTGGAGGCCCCCCATGTGGACTGGAATCAGGAATACGATGAAGTCAACGTGGTTGGGATTCCCGCGATTTCGTCGGACGGAAAGCTGGTGGTTGTATTGAACCGGTTCGACGATCTGGCCGGCGGCACGCGCATGGCACTCGACGTGTACCGTACCCGCGACGGGTCACTGCAACAGCAAATCGAATTACAGAATCGCCCGGGGGATGAATTCGAACCCAGGTTGATGTCGCCTGCGCGACAAGCCAAAGCGGTCAGTTATGCGAATGTGCTGTTCGCTAAAAAATCTTTCATCCCCATGTTGAGCGCGGGAGGGCAATACGGCGGAGATGTAATCTTGCACGAGTACGCCGGCGGCATTCATTTTCAACAGGACATGAACGGCGGCCCCATCGCGATTGTGGGCAAACAAATTGTAGAGATAGACGCCCCGAGCATGCCTAGTTCACCCTTTTGCTGTGGATACCTTCCGGAAGACGGCGAACCGACGGAATGCGCATTGCCGTTATTTTTAACCGGCGCCTGGGTTCACGAGGGGTTCGGGGTTGCGGTCATGCGATTTGACAATCACCTTGGACCGGACGGATGTGAAACCGAATCCGAATTCAGGCTGTGGTCAGCAGACAAAAAAAATCGTTCAACCTTTTTGTTTTAGTGATATGGTTTCGCCCGAAACAGAAGCTTTCAATCCATTTTGATAGCCCCCAAGAAGGAGCGGACCATGGCAAATCTGAAAAAGGCGTACAAAACGATTGTGGAAGATAATTTTCCCAAAGAGATGACTATCTCCTTTGGCGACCAGACACTGGTGTACCGAAAACGCACGTGGAAAATTGAAGAGGACGGTGCGGAAATCGAGCGGGGCCTTCGATATGGTGAAAACCCGGGGCAGGAATCGGCGCTATACGAACTCGTCAACGGCAATCTGGTTCTCGGCGACTGCAAATTCATCGATCCGGGCAACGGCCTGGTGTCTTCGCTCGACGAAGCCATGATGCTTCAGTTCGGAAAACACCCCGGTAAAATCAATCTGACCGACATCGATGCGGCGCTGAACATTGTGAAGTATCTGATGGATTCGCCGGCAGCGGCAGTAATGAAACATAACAATCCTTCGGGCGTGGCCAAAGGCGCCGGCGCGGCCGATGCCATTGAAAAGGCGTTCATGACCGACCGCTTGGCAGCCATGGGTGGATGCGTGGCGGTGAATCGCCCCATCGACAAAGCCGCGGCCGAATTTATCGCCGCCAATTACGTGGAAGTGGTGGTGGCTCCTTCCTATGAATCGGGCGCCATCGAAATCTTAAAGGATCGAAAAAATCTGCGTATCGTTCAGATTCCGCGCATCGATCAGCTAGGCGACTACCGGACTGCCCAATTCCTCGACTTCAAATCACTCATCGATGGCGGGCTTATTGTTCAAAGTTCAATGGTCAGCAGAATCATCTCCCCCGACGATTTCATTCCGGCGGCCACGACGCCTAAAAAAGGTGAGCCGACCACCTGTGATCGCACACCCACCGACCAGGAGTACGCAGACATGATTTTCGGATGGAATGTGGAGCTGGGTGTGACTTCGAACTCCGTACTGTTCGTGAAAGACGGCGTCACCGTATCAATCGGCACCGGGGAGCAAGACCGAGTAGGCTGTGCGGAAATCGCGGTACACAAAGCGTACGCCAAACACGCCGACCGACTCTGTTTTGAAAAATTCGGAATGCCCTATAACGAATACAAACTGGCTGTTGAAAAAGGCGAGAAAGATGCCGCCGATTTACAGGACATCGACACGCAGACCACCAAGGCAAAAGGCGGGCTTATCGGCTCCGCCATGATCTCCGATGGGTTCTTCCCGTTCCGTGACGGCGTGGACGTGGGCATTCGTCAGGGAATCACCGCGGTGGCTCAACCCGGCGGCTCCATGCGCGACAAAGAAGTGATTCAGGCGTGCAACGAGGCTGACCCCAAAGTGGCCATGGTGTTCACCGGCCAGCGGGCATTCAAACACTGATATGGTCGATATTCTCAAATCAGTGATGCTGACCGAAGCGGGTGTGGTGCACGGTTTCACTACCGGTACGGATTTCTCAACCGCAGCCGGATTCTCCGCCCTGAAAGAAACCCTGCAACCCACACAGCCGATCTACAAAATGAAGCAGGTGCACGGAAACAAGGTACTGGTCACCTCAGAGATGCCCCCGTCGGAATGGACAGAGGCAGCGGAGTTGGAAGGTGATGCGGTGATCGCCGATACCGCCGCTGTTGCCGGCGTGGTCACGGCCGATTGTGTGCCCATTCTGGTGTCTTGCAAACAGTCCGGTTTGGTGGCAGCAGTTCACGCGGGCTGGCGCGGACTGAAAGCGGGCATTGTGCGCCAAACCATTAAAGCGATGATGCATCGCGGCGCGTCCATCGGAGGCATGGTGTGCGCTATCGGGCCATGCATTTGTTTGAACTGCTACGAAGTGTCGAAAGACGTGGCCGACCTGTTTCCCGAATCATCTGATCCCATCAAGGGAAGCAAAGACAAATACCTGCTCGACCTGGCGTTGGCCGCCGAGGTATCACTCATCGGTGTGGGTCTTTCTTCGGTGCAAATCGACAAATTGGAAATCTGCACCAGCTGCGGCACCGAAGCGTTGTTTTCATATCGCAAATCGGGTGGGGATTGCGGCCGGCAATACGCGTTCATCTGCAAATAAATCATTCGAAACGCCTTTATAAATAGGAACCTTTTATGGGCACACGTACGCGAAAACGAAAAGACGAGTCCAAAAAGAGCGGGTATATCACGCAGGAGGGATATCGGCGTCTTGAAGAGGAGTCCCACTTTTTGTGGAATGTGAAACGACCCGAAGTGACTGAGGCCCTGCAGGCCGCTGCCGCTGAAGGGGACCGCAGCGAAAATGCCGAGTACATTTACCGCAAAAAACAGCTAGGCGAAATTGACCGGCGGCTTCGATTTTTAGGCAATCGGCTGGACGCCCTCACCATGGTTTCCGAGCTGCCGCCCGACAACGGACGCGTGTACTTCGGCTGTCAGGTGACATTGGAAGACGAAGACGGTACAACAGTGTGCTACCGCATTGTGGGTGCCGACGAATGGAATGTGGAACGGGGGGAAATCAGCGTGGATTCTCCGCTGGCCAAAGCAATTATCGGAAAACAGCTCGACGACGAAGTCCTGGTCCGCCGCCCCAAAGGCGACATCTGGTACACCATCACCGCCATTTCCGTCACACTGTAAACCGAATGTGTTTCATTGAGAGCACAACGATGAAAAAGTCAGTCAATATGTATTGTTTGTTTTATAATTGTCGAATTCGGCAAAAACAGAGGGCACGTCGGCCCATGGGAAGATCTCTACCCCGTTTTCCCTCCAACGCCGCTCTCCCCCATAAACAAGTATAGGAAACACAGCATCGTCCCCCGCCAGGTCCAACCATTTGTGTAACCCCACCAACCAGTCTGATGCGAGAGTGGCGCCGGATTTAATCTCGATTGGAACCAATTTACCTGAAAAATCCGCAACAACATCCACTTCAAGACCTATATTGTTACGCCAGAAAAAAAGATTTCCTCTATTTCCCTGATTGTATCGAACTTTGAGAAGTTCAACGACAACCCAATTTTCAAAAAGACTTCCGCGCAACGGATGTGTTTTCAGTTGTTCGGCGGTTTCGATCCCTAGCAGCCTGACTGCAAGCCCCACATCCCAGAAGTACAATTTGGGCGTTTTAACGATTCTTTTGCGATAATTTTTGTAATGCGGCTGCAGCCGAAACGCGATAAAGGATGTTTCCAAGACAGACAGCCAGTTTCCGATTGTTCCGTGATTCACACCGCAGTCTGCACCAATGCGATTCGCATTGAACAACTGTCCCACGTTGCCGGCGCAAAGTGCTGTAAACCGCTGAAACGCATTTGTGTCTTTGACGTTCACAATTTGTCGAACGTCTCTTTCAATATACGTTGAAATATATGAGTCATACCAGAACCTCGGCTCAATACGCTGATCAAAAATCGGCGGATATCCCCCCATCCACATGGCAGTTTGTATGTCACCACCGAGATAATCGCCCCTGTACAATTCGTCACATGAAAAAGGAAGCAGTGTGAGCAAAGCCAGGCGTCCGCTCAACGTTTGCGAAATACTCTGCATCATTCCGAACTGCTGGGAGCCGGTTAAAATGTACCGCCCCGGCTGTTTCGCTGCATCCAAGTCTTCTTGCAAATATGAAAACAATTCGGGCGCGCGCTGCACTTCGTCAATGATACCGCCTTCTGAGAACCGCGAAAGGAACAACCGTGGGTCGGAAATCGCACGACTTCGTTCATCCGGGCTTTCAAGTGAAACATACGGCATTCCCGGAAATGTCATCTTCGCAAGCGTGGTTTTTCCGGACTGCCGGGGTCCGGTAATCGCTACTGCCTTGAACTGTTTCGCCATCATCTTCAATATCGGCGAAATATTTCGGTCAATCATGCTGGTTTTTTACAATGTTACATTTGAATTGTCAATTTGTAAGAAACATTCACTTGGCATTACAATTGATTGTGCGGGGCTACCCGTTCGGGAGCATGGCTTCCTGACGGAAGGCCGAGAGAACGCGGTCGGTCACATCGGAGGCGAAGGCTTTTTCCTGGCGGGCGTCGTACACATACGCCTTGGCCACAATCTCCACCAGGAGTTGTCCCTGTTCAGTAAGGCGGTGGGTAAGCAGGGTGGTCATCGGTTTGCCCAGATACAGAAATTTGGACGCCAGCACCGCTTCATCCACAATCTCGCGCGCGCGCTTGTGGTCGGCTGCGGGGGACACATAAAAATTCATCACCACCATGCAGTCGAGCTCGCCCGCGTTGGCACTGGCCACCGGCTCGGTCAGAAACTTGTTGGTGGGAATCGACACCAGGTTATCGTCGAGCGTCACCAGTCGTACCGAACGCAATCCGATCTCTTTCACTTCACCGTAGTAGCCGCCGAACGAAATACGGTCGCCCACCTGAAACGGCTTGGTAAACAGAATGGCCAGGCCCGCCATGAACGATGCCGCCACGTCTTTCAATGCGAACCCCGCCGTCACCGCGATGGTGCCGGACAACGCCAACAACGCCTCAGAAGACAACGTGAACAGACTGGTGGCCGCCAGAATGAATGCCACCAGGTACACCAGAAACGACAACAACGTGTCGAGTTGTTTAATAGTGAGCCGATACGCGGCCATTCGTTCGCTTAAAGAACGCAACACCCGACGGGTGATCCGCATCAACACGAAGGCTCCCAGCACCCAGGCCAATGCGTATGGAATGGCTCCCGGGTTAAACGCCTGCATCAAATTATTGGTTCCCACGTCCGGCATGGATTACTCCTTCTCGAATAATAAATGATGACCGCGCAGCATCTTTAGCACCTGCGGATAAAACCGGGGCGCCAAGGTGTGACGTCGTGTATCGGTATGTTTAGGCTCAAGCAGTCCGTACTCGGTTAAAAAACGCACTGCAAAATTTGCGAAGTCGGACGAAACATTCAGTACATCGCGAAGCTCCGCAACCGAAAGATTCTCGTGTTGACATACCGCCGCCAACGTATACAGCAGCTCCCGGTCCATTTTCGAAATATCTGTCGCCAGGGTTTCACTGAATATTCCCACCTTGATTTTGTTTTCAGCTGAAATGGTCAACGCATCCAACCAAAGACAGGTGGCCACCCGCGGGTTGCCCGCGCTGTTTTCCCACAGCAGGCGAAAAAACCCTTCCGCTCCTTCAATCACTTCGAAATCACCGGTTGTACTTCTGCTGGCGTCGAGCAACACTTCATCGAATTCTATCTCGAAACCGCTGTGTTTATTGCGTTTCGATATCAATTCAAAGAGTTCATCTCGAGTCCACGAAGGCAGATGATGGAGTTTTCGGAAGTAATGTACACGCTGTTTGCTTGCATTCAGGAATGAAAAAGAAAACGAGTTGAACACCAATACCCAGAACACATACTGAGACGTAACATTAACCAGGCGAATCAGCGCCTCATAGGCATCATATCCGTCAATGGTGCGCAAAAACACATTGTGCGCTTCATCCAGCAAAATGACGCGTTCTTCGCCGTCATTCAAATACCCCGCAATCGCACCCACCACCTTGGGAGAGTCCGCCATTCCGAGCAGCTCACCCAGCTCCGCCGACAGCGCTTTCTCACTTTTCAGCTTCTGACGAATGCTGTGTCGAATCACCTTACCGCTCAGCTGCTGCTCCAGCAAACTCAACAGGGTTGTTTTACCCACCCCTTTTTCGCCTATCATCACCAGCGAGCTGTCCAATTTAGATACCCGCCATTTGTCTATCTGAGACAACATGACATCCACGTTTTTCTGTCGCGGCAAAATCACCGCATTTTCTTCATCAAAAATCGGATATAACGGAAATTCCTGCAGATATGCGTCGGGCAACACGCTGGGCGTCCCCGCTTTTTCTTTATTTTTGGTTCCTGCCAGACGCCGAATCATGCGGGCGCGGAAGAACGCCATAATTCCCCCTTCGTAGAGTAAAAACCGAATTTTGCGATACAACGAATCCAGCACCAGCAATAAAATCGCCGGTGCGGACAGCAGCATCCCCAACCTCCTTCCAGCTATCCACCCGCCGATATCGTGCATTCGCTGTACCACATTTGACCAGCGTTTCGCCGTACTGTCGGGTACGTATCGGCGTTGCAGCGCCGCACCAACCACCTGACGCCAGGTCACCAGCGCCCACAAAGTCCATATGGCAAGCCACCCCCACAGACCCCAACCGATTATCGACCCCAGAATACCACTGCCGAACCACTGGGTTGTCCACTCCAGCACCACCGCGGCCAGCGCCATCACCAACCCCAGTTTGCGGTACGTACCCGCCAGCAATTCAGCCACATCCGGCGAGAGTTGAATAAAGGCGGGCCGCCCGCGGGAAACACGCTTGGTAAGCCCTCCCAATGCGCGTCCGCCGAATTTATACAACACCAGCCAACGCACCACCACTTCGACAAACTGAATCTCCGGATAATGAAAGCCTACCAGCGCCATGGCCAGATACAAGGCCGCCGCCACCAGAAGAGTGGGCAATACCGCTTCCACCACCCCGGCCCACCGGACCAATTGCCCCAGCCGATGTCGAAACAGCTTCGACCGACTGAACCGTTTGGTGCCCATCGCCACAAACCGGCTGAGCTTGCGTCCGAGCAATCCGGTCAGAATAAGCAATGAGATGGCCGCCAACAATCGAACCAGAGCAATGACCCCATCGCGCGTGGAAACCATTTTTTTCACCTGGCGGATGGACGCTTTGCGATGAGAAACCCAGGATACCAGCGTTTCCTTGAGTGACAATGCGTCTGAAGTAATATCTGACAAAATCTCCTGCGAAAATGAATACGCCTGATTGCGGGTGGCATCCGTTGCCAGATTCGATAACACCGACACCGCTTCCCGCCTGAAAATCTGCTTCTGGTGTTCTCTGGAAAGTCCCAATTCATCAATCTGTGCATCGAGCTTTTCAACCAGCGGTTTCAAGGTACTCAACAACGTTTGAATATCTTTTATCGAACCTATCTTCTCCGGTTCCGTCACCCCTTTTGACATCTCTTTTGAAAGAAATGAAACACTTTTCTGCTCGCTGCTTTGAAAGAAATACGACTTTGACACCTGTCGCATCTCCTTGAGATACGAAAGAAATGCCTCATCCACCCGCTCGTCCCGCGCCGGATGAAACACATTGGCGAAAATCAAATGCCGTACCGCTTTTCCCTGAGTACGCAGTGAAATGCGAAGCTGTGACAATGCCTCAAGCTCTGTTCGAACTCTGGCACCGCGGGTTTCCAGGGCATCCTCAAGCAACTGAATATCGGCCGCAGCCTGCGAAAGCTGCTGCTGAAACCCTATCATGGAGCCGGCCGCAGCCCGATTGGCCACATCATCCAATCGTTCGTTCAGTCGTTGGATTTCACGATCGAGTCGCTTTGTGGCCTCAATGGTGTCAATCAGTGAAACGCGCTTTTGCTTCAAACTCACCAGTGCCGCCCGGGCGGGCGCGGTCAGCGGCCCCAACCACCGATGTAATTCGGTGATATACTTCAGGCGCAACGAAATAATGGATTGTCGCACTCGAATATTCGCCAAATCGGCCGCCAACTCTTTCTTCAGGGCAGCTACCTTCCGAGAACGCGCGTCAACCTTTTTTCGATGGGCCGCCATGGCGGTTTCATACTCGGCTGCGGCTTCCTCATACGAGACAGTTTCGGTT
>JAFGXQ010000094.1 GCA_016936575.1 Deltaproteobacteria bacterium | reverse complement strand
TAGCTAGGACCATTACGCGTGTGTCGTACCAAACTGGAAGACCCCACTAGCGCCGTCCGATTCTCCCCATCCCGATTGTCTTTTACGAAGACAGAGATAACCGGTTGGACCCGAACCTCGTGACTGGTCCCGCCCGCGACGCTGTATCGAGTAATATTTTTTATGTCTTTACTATCGACCTGAATATAGTCAATAAATGTTTCAATTTCATTGCCATCAGTATCCGTTACGATGGGATCAATACGCAATGAGTGTGGATATGCAGAAGAAAGAAGCTGAACCCCCTTCTCATTCACTTCAGTCGTACTGGGGTCGTCTTCAGTATACTTCTCATACTCCTCCCAGAAGGCACTACATACATCTTCTGAAAATTCTTCGATGAGATACTTCACTGTATATTCCGGACCAAAATCAATCTCTAAATACTGCTCACTCGCTGCTGCACCACTGGTCCAAAATGACGGCCAGATGTGCAATTGGCCGTTCTCGTCCGCATCGATATACTCTTCACCGTATAGATAAATTGTTCCGGGCAGCGCACTTCCTTCAGGGTATTCCACCGAAACAAATGGAATGCGCTCATCACCAACTTCAATGCTGTCACCTAAAACTGTCCTGCCATTGGAAACACCTTCAAGAGAACCCAATCTACTCAGCGATGAATAAAACGGGAAATATGTTAAGGGGTGATCCCCGGAAGCATAGTCGTTGTTAACAATAATTGTCTGATATGAGAGTCCCCCTCGAACAACCTCATCGCTCGGAACAACGTCTGCGACATAAAAAGCGGGTGACAAATCATCTTGCACCGTTACGATTTTACTAAACGAACTCTCATTTCCGTGAATATCTGAAGCGACCACAGAAAATATTTTACGATTGTTTCCATCATCTTCTTCATCGAACTGCGGAATATCTATCACAGGCCTGAATGTACGCTGATGAGCAGCGCCGTCCGTCCCCGATGCGACGACAATCCCATCAAATATAATCTCATAGTCGCCGAGGGCAGACTCTTCATCAGAAATATAAACATCGCTCTCAATATTAAGCAGCTCATATTCACTATCGTTCGGTCGCTTCACAGAAATCTTCGGTCCTGTGGTATCCGGTTGCGGTTCAGTGATAACAACAGATATTCTCTCGGATTCCACAAAATTCCGTCCGGAGTCATTGCCTGTCAGATATAGAGTGTATGTTTCTCCTGCAACTGCATCACTCGGCAATTGAACTCTACCAGAAACATCCAGAACATAAGTCGTCGACACAATAACAGAACCAAATGAATTCGGGTTAGCAACAGACTTGGTCTCTATTGACGCCTCCCGAACCAATGAAACACGTTCAAAGTTCACTTCTGCGCTGGCCGCGTCTAACAGTAGCGGTTCAAACGATTCGATATACAAATTGTCTCGGCCGCTACCTATAATCTCAATGTATTCACCAGGAAGCTTGTAAAGAGTCTCGGCCGGCGTCTCCATATGAATAACAGGAGGCTCTAAATCATCAAGAATTTCTAATTCCAAATATTCTGTTGTGCTGTTTCCAGCATTATCGGTAGCAATAACCCCCACTTGTACTTCAGGTTCTCCTTCATCGGGGCCATGGGGCACATGCAGCCAGGAGTACAAAGGATTCCCGGCTTGCGTCGCGTCAGAAATCACATCCGATGAAAACATATCCAATACTTGCGTTTCACTGCCGGTATCTACAAAAACGGTTGCTGCAACAACTTGTCTGTCATCACTTACGTAAAAGGCCAAATCCAAATCATCGCCTTCTTCAAGCCGCATTCCCGGCGGAGGCGAACTGAAATAAATCTCAGGCGCAGCGTCACCCTGAACCACATAGGCCCAATCCTGCTCATTCACGTTGCCGAACACATCCTCTACGTATGTATGAAAAAGTACGTCTGTACCACTGGCAGGCACATTGAAACTAACAGAACCACTTGCCACGCGAAGGGCATCTGCCGACAAATCGGTAGAATAGATCTGGCTGTCGTTCATAGAAATTCGGACCAATGACAATTCAGATTCATCGGTGGCACGCCACGCCAGAGTCTTCGCTTCACCGCGATATAGCGTTTCCCCAATAGATGGAGAATTAATCGTTAAAATGGGTTGCGTCGTGTCTGACTGAATCGGGAATAAAACTTCGCTTGAAACAGATTGCCCAACATTGTCAGACACCTCCGCTATAACACGCAAGTCATGATTCTCGTTCGCTAATGCTAAATCTTTCAAATTCAGTTCAAACTTTTCTTGTATCAATGCCCCTTGAATTTCGAGAATGCGATTTTCCGAATGACGGGCAACAACTTCGTCGTCCAAATAGAACGCCACATTCACTTGTGACACCATTAAGTCATCCCGTGCAGCAACATATACCCCAACGGTATCTTTCGGAAAGTAGACAACGCGATCGCTGCGAATTTCCGATATTTCCGGTGCTTCATCGTCTTTAACAGCAACATTTATCCGTGCCGTGGAACTATTTCCAGCTTGATCTGTTGCCATCACTTCAAGGGGGTAGCGATTTCCCTCCACATATGAAGGTACTTTGATCATCTTAATCGCCGAAAATGCTTTCAACGCCCCTGGAACTTCTTCTGGAGAGAATTGGGTACCGGTAATCACATCTGTCAAATTACCAGTAAACGTGTATATGCCACTACTCAACCCGACGCCCCTAAGCTCTACAGAGGTTACCTTCACATTATCAAATCCACTCGCCTTGACTGCGAGAGTGGTATTTTCAAGCACCTCAGCGATGTCCTGGCCCCCATCTGTTCCAGTAACCGCTGGAGAAGCTACATTTACCACCGGCGGCTGCGAGTCTTTCCCGATCAGGACGGTGACAGTCTCACTTTGCACGCGATTTTTTCGCGTATCCTCAGCAACAGCATAAATGGTCATCGGACGTTCAGACTCAACTACCACATCGGGATCATACGCATATGCATAGGGGCTGTTATAGTCAGAGCCGACAAGTTTTGAATCCACATAGAAATCAACACGGGATACGCCTACATCATCTACGGCATTCGCGCGCAATTCCATCGACATTCCAGCAACAAAGGTCGTCCCTTCTGTCGGATATGTTACAGCAACGCTTGGAGGAGTATCCTGACGAACCACTAAAGAAATGTTTTCTGAATTACCTGTTCGCCCATGAGCATCACGCACCTGCAGTCGGAAGGTTTGCGATGTGCCGAGCATTTCCTCCAATATGGCTACATCAAATGTAAATTTCTCTCTTCGGATACTGGCATTGGCAAATTCTTCATCATTGTTTTCGTAGACGGTTCGAGACCTTATCTCGTCATTATGCAATAAGGTTACTTCTGTTCCCCAGTAAAGCGTATCATCAGCAACCTCTCCTACTATCTGGACGGTCTGTCCAACCGCCAGAACGGTACCGTTGATCGGTGAAATTATTTGCGCATTTGGTGCTTGATTTTCAACGACCCGAATCATACCGGAATCAGATTGGACCGTGCTGCCGTCGCGCATATGCAACATGGCATAGAACGACAAACTCGTTTCATTGGTTGCGATTTCCGGCACCATGGTTTTAAAGGACCATATTTCAGTGAACAAATATTGGGACATCCCTGGAGGGAGAATCTTTTTAATGATTGGAAAATTAACGCGACCAACATAGCTACCGTCCACATAAAATTCCGCGTACAACGCTTTGGATAGTTGTGGCGTTTCTTCACCATGTACAAAGCCAACTTCATAGCTAACAGGGCTCGCTTCAATAAAACGAGCTTGCAGCGTTGGGCTAATAAGTTGAGCCCTTTCTTGCTCACCGGAATTTATCGACTCAACATGAATTGTTTTTGTAGATGCAGCGCCTTGCTGTCCAGCGGAATCAACCGGAACCACACTAACCGCTATATCAGAATTCGCCTGCTCGTCACTCATGGTGACAGAGAGTTCAAACGGTTCCCCCCAACGCGTTCCTAAAAGTACATCATCGAGATAAAAATGCACTTGTCCCACCGCCACATCATCTTCAGCATCAGCCGAAATAACAAGTGGTTCATCTACTTTCACGTGAGCTGATGAAACTTGAATCGAAGCTGTAGGAATAGCGTCAATTGCGGCGATGGGAATATCAGCACTCACATGGGTCAAATCCGGGAGTTCAATAGCGGCATGCAAATACAGAGGTGTATCGGAAGAAACAGCTGCTCGCGCGAGTATCTCATCGCTATCGATTTCCAAAATTCCCTGTGCACTGGTATCCAATGACCAGGTTATAGAAAGCTGCGAGGTCAATGCCGACTCGGAACCGTCATCAAATACTGCAAGCAGGCGAGGAAAATCAAACTGTTTATTCAATCGCGGTAATACAAATTGACCCTGCTCATCCAGGCCACCCGCACGCAACGACGTAATATTTTTGTTGGTGTCAATTTGAACTGGAATCTCAATGGGAAACGGTACTCCCGGATAACTCACGGTAATCGTTATTGCTTCAGTCGTCGACTCCACCAACGGATACACTACCCCCGCAGTCGTTACCTTCACTAGTTCCGGGTGAGAAGAAGAGTACTGAACACCATGCCCTGCCCCCAACAACTCTGTTTCGCCACGGAATTCAAACTCCACCCGGGGAATAATTTGAATGCTTTCGGCAATATTTGTAAAAACAATATTCTCCGGAAATGCCGCAATAGACAGGGCTTCCTCTTGAAGTTCTCCTCCTGGTGTAAACATTCTCGAAATGGAATTCACATTGCCTGACGCGTCTACCACTTCAATTTCCACAAACAACAATCCATTTTGATAAAATTCATTATCCTCGATTACACCGTCCGCTAGTGGGATCTGTGCGGTGAAGACTCGTTGCATGTCGGCCCTAGGATACAGACGCATCGCCCCCTTGGTTTGGGCAAAAGCGGTCTTGCGGGCCACATCAATTACACCACCGGCGGCGCGCAGATCTGAACCGCGCAAACCGGTAAATTCGTAGCTGAGATAAGAAAGGTCTACGTCATCTTCTGCGGTAAACTGCAAAATGATCATTTGCGAGTCATTCACCTGTTGCAGCGCAACCCCTTGAGACTCATCAAAAATTAGCTCAGGGGCGTTAGACTCAATTGAAAAATATTCTTCATAGCTTTGTGTCGTACCATCCGCAAAAAGCAATTCAATCTGCGGAGACAAATGTTCTTCGCCAGACTGCTCAATTAAAAATTCGCACCCGTCAGCAATATCAGATACTCCGATTGAATTCTCAACCGTTTGAACATCCGTCTGCTCACCGTTATAGCTGTTCAACGACAAGACTCGCGAACAATCGGACACATACACGATGTACGAAGTCCAATTCGATTCGGCCTGCAAGATACCATTGACGCGAATGTCAATAGAAACGTCTGCAGTTGCCGTTTGAATCAAGCCTCCTATCGAAGCAAAAACAAATGCAAAACCTAAAAGAACCATCTTAAAAGACGCACTGTGGAGGCTATTAGATGGCCTCAGAAAATAAAGATAGTGATTTGTAAAAACAGATTTCATACGCATGTAAAAGCCTTTGTATAAAAACCCCGTAAAAAAGCGATGCTATGCCCACACATCAGCGATACTATTTTTGTCGAAAACGAATGGCCAGAAGACTGACATGCTCCCACAGGCGTGAGAGGAATATTGTCCATTGGGAATAAACTATGATGTCGCCTTGTAAAAAACTCAGTTAACACAACTCGCAACTACCGTTTCAAAGGCACTCAACAGGTTGCCGGTTCCCCTAACCCGACACAGGTGAAACGGATAACTGTCTCAATGTGTCAAAAACGACTACAGATTGAATGCAAAGTTTCGTATATGTAACGTATTCGGTTGTGCCATTTTGCCAAAAACTTGACAAGCACTTTCATTGCCGATTCATCGTTTTTTGTTCGATAACATGTCGACAATATTCTTACCGCTTGCAAAGGCGGCAGGTTTAAATTCAACAAAAGAACACGGTCATCTTCATTCGAAAATCAAATCTCACTCCCGCATTTATTATTCCTCTCCGCCCCGAACAAAAATCGGCCGTAAATCGGCCGCAACTCTGCACTCTGTGAGGGAATTTGAGGGTACTCAAAGGAACTGGACGGATTCATGAATTATATGCAATTTCGATATGTTAGAGCTAAAGCGCACGTTTTACCTGTGTTTTAAAAAATAATCCCCAAGGGGTTCGATTCCCCCTCCTCGCACCATTTTTTTCCCTGAAATCTTCATGTTGGTCCATCGCCGGACTTGTACTCTGTCCAGCGTACTGGAC
>JAFGXQ010000093.1 GCA_016936575.1 Deltaproteobacteria bacterium | reverse complement strand
GTACATCAGCCTCATTTTCTGGACGGCATCTTCGTCCACCACAACATTATTGAGAGAACCGGATGGGATGGCGCCCAAATCGGCATGGCGCGCTCCAACTGCGCTTTCTACGCCAACACCATTCAGAACGTGGGAAGTGGCGGGGTTGAATACCAGCAGCAGGGGCTGCAAATCGGCGCCTATTCCAGCTGTGAAGTGTACAACAACATTATCATGGACGGCCCAGTGATGGGAATTATCGTTCTCGGAGCCGGAAACAGCCGTTTTTACAACAACCTGATTGTGAATTTCGGTGAAGACGGAATCTATGCCAACCAGCAGGATTTCGCCGCAGGATCAGCATGGGAATTCTATTACAACACCATCATCGGTTACACCCGCAATGGCCTGCGCGTCCACGGCGCCGACCTGGACGGTGTAGTTGCACAAAACAATATTATTGCTGGCGCTGAAGGCCAGCTGGCTATCGGCAACGAAGTGCCGAACGTCACCGAATCAAACAACCTGACCCCATCTTCAACCGACGGGCTCTTTATTCGTGACAGCGATTTTCATCTGATTGAAACTTCACCGGCCCGTGGTGCCGGCACCCCCATCACCGACATTGATTTCGACCTGGATGGTCAACTTCGGGCCGCACCTCCGGCTGTGGGCGCCTACGAATTCACCGAGGACTCCCCCGGCAAAGCCGACGACATTGAGCCACCGGCTCCCGTTTCCCCAAGTGACAATTACAACGTCGCCGACGAAAATGGATGCGGGTGTCGACAGATCCTCAGCACTTCGTTCCAGTCTATTCTACAGTTGATTTTTACTAAGGTGTGTCCGTTTCAGGAATGAACTCGTACGCGCCCAGGTCAACCACGGCTTCTCCGTTCTGATTTCCATCTGCGATTCTCGGTGCGCCGCCTAAATCGACACTTATGTTTTCGCCAATGTTTCCATCGGCGTCCACATCCAGCCAATCCGCGGAGACAGCCTGCGAGTCCCCCGCGTCCACACAAATTGAATCTGCGCTCAATCGCCAGTCTTCGGCACCGGCATTCACAAATCTTGGGTCGCTGTCAAACACCGCTTCTCCGCACACCACATTCGTGTCATTCGCGCAACCGTTCTGTATCAGGGTTTGATCCACCATAAACGTTGCGTACAGTGAAAATGTCGCTACAGGAACATCGATACCGACAGCATTCGAAACATTGCCCCAGACAACACTGTTAAACATTGACACATCGCCCACTCGGTTGTCCATTGCACTTGCGTCTTCGGCCGCTTCATTTTCCACGAAGGTACAGTTGCGAAACACCGCGTTTGATGTACCGGCCGGTCCGCTGGGACTCGTCGCATAAGACGCGTTCGATACGCCCCCCCCGGCTTCGGTTGCACGGTTTCCAGCAAAAAGAGAGTTGTCCACCAGAGAGTCACTTCCCGCATTGAACATACCCGCTCCGTTCACGGCCATATTCCCATCAAAGATACAACGGGAAAAAACCGGTTGGTTCGTGGCAATAGCAAACACTCCGCCTCCCTCCACCGCCGTATTCTCAATAAATGTACAACCCCCAATCCGGGGGGAAACCACGGCCACATACAATCCACCGCCGTTGCCATCTGCGACGTTATTCTGAAATGCCACATTTATCACCCGCATCCCCTCCATCTCTTGGCCAGCGGATGCCAACGTCAACCCCGCACCATTCAGTGCATGATTGGTGACAAACACGCTGTCCACAACGCGGCCGTATCGAGACGACATCCACATCCCCCCGCCATCTACAACTGCCTGGTTCTCGGTAAATATACAATTCGAAACCGTTACAGACACTCCTCGGGCCAACAAACCGCCACCGTTGCTTCTGTACGTCTCAGCGTCTCCGTTCGCATTTCCACCTCTAATTGTAAAACCATCCAATACAGCGCCCTCTGCTCCGGTTACCACATGATACACATTTTCCGTATACATGCTGAATGAACCGTCATCATCCTGATTGATATCACCATCCAGTACAGTCGGGTAGCTCTCTACAGAGCGATGATGCAAAGCCCGCTCTGTTCCCAAAAAACCGCCATACACCCGCGCGTCTTCCGACAACTGAAACGTGCTGTCACGCGATGTTCCGGGGATGTATGTTCCCTGGGTCACCCAGATTTCGCTCTCCCCTTCGCCATCCACCATCTCCAACGCATCCTGCAAGTCAGAAAACGCATCCGCCCAGGTACGGCCGATATTCCCGAGATCCGCGCCAGCCGCTGCATTCACAAACACAACCGGAACCAGACACGTATCTCCGGTCCATCCCTCGGGACAAACGCATTCAGCGTCAACACATTCATGCGTATCGGCGCATTCCTGCAAAACATCAACTGCTTCACCACATACGTTCAATCCGACAACCCGGTTGTCATCATCACAAACGGCTTCAACCACATTATTCGCAACGCACGTTGTGTCCGTATCGCCAGATGCTGTCGTGTCACTCGATGTATCCGTATCCTTTTCGCCATCGTGATTCTGCGAATCTGTCTCGGTATCGATACAATCGAAACATGCGTCCGTCCCCCCTGAAAAGTCGTTTTCGGTGCTCTCTTCGTCGAAGCGTTCTGAACCGTTCTCACTTTCTGATGAAGTGTCGGCAGCACTATTCACGATTTGTGTCTCGTCTGAATCCGATGCGGTTGCGGAATCACTTCCCTCGGATGAATCTTCAAAACTCCCGACAGGAGTAAACTCATTTTTCTTCATACACCCCATGCACAGCAACAGCCCCAACAGACAAATCATCCCTTGACTCAATGTTCGCACTAGTCAGCTCCTTTTTTTAATTTGTCAACGCAGCGAATCGTGTGCTTTTTGCACAACCGCGAAGCATTCATTTTCCTATCCAATCCAATGGGTTTCGGCCGTTTTTTAAAAGGAGTTGCAAAAAAAATGAAGCATCTAGGTAAAAAAAGATGAAAAAGATGACTTTTATATAAAAAATTCCAAAAACATCAAATAATTTCAATACGCTGTACACACGCTCAGCACGGGATTATGCGCTTGCAAGCCATCAACCTTTTGACTATGATCCCCCCGAATTTTCAACCGTAATAAAGAAGAAAATATTTTTACTTTCAAAACATAAGGAGACACCATGAGCACAATCAGTAGCATTCTCGCCCGCGAAATCCTCGATTCTCGCGGAAACCCAACTGTAGAAGTAGAAGTGGAACTGGACTGCGGCGCTGTTGGCCGTGCAGCCGTTCCCTCCGGTGCATCGACCGGCGAAAACGAAGCACTCGAACTGCGCGACGGCGATAAATCCCGTTACCTGGGAAAAGGCGTGTTAAAAGCTGTAGAAAATGTAAACGAAGTGATTCAACCCAAATTGCTGGGTATAAACGCACTGGAGCAAGTTCTTATCGACAAAACCATGCTTGAACTTGATGGCACTCCCACAAAAAGCAAGCTCGGCGCCAATGCTATTCTGGGTGTTTCTCTTGCCGTTGCCAAAGCTGCGGCCGATTGCATCGGCGTTCCGCTGTACCGCTATATCGGCGGAACCAACACGGTTACCCTGCCTGTTCCCATGATGAATATCGTGAACGGCGGTTCCCATTCCGACGCGCCGATTGCCTTCCAGGAATTCATGATTCGCCCTGTGGGTGCGAAATCGTTCCGCGAAGGTCTGCGCATGGGCGCTGAAGTATTTCACGCACTCAAATCTCTGCTGAAAGCGCGGGGGCTCTCTACCGCGGTCGGTGACGAAGGTGGCTACGCGCCTACTTTCGACGGCACTGAAGACGCGGTTGAAACCATTCTCAAGGCCATCGAAAAAGCCGGTTACAAACCCGGGCGCAAAGAAGACGGCGGCGATGTATCACTCGCTTTTGACTGCGCTGCTTCTGAATTTTACGAAGATGGAAAATACAATTATGCCAAATTCGAAGGCGATAAAGGCGCCGTTCGTACCAGCGCCGAACAAGCAGATTATCTGGCAGAACTCATCAACAAGTACCCAATCGACTCCATCGAAGACGGCATGGATGAAGGCGACTGGGACGGTTGGAAGCTGCTGACCGACAAAATCGGCGATAAATGCCAATTGGTGGGCGACGATTTGTTTGTCACCAACGTTGAATACCTGAAAAAAGGAATTCAACTGGGATGCGCCAACTCCATCCTCATCAAGGTAAACCAAATCGGCACATTGACCGAAACCCTCGATGCTATCGAGATGGCGCATCGCGCCGGATATACGTCTGTGACCTCTCACCGCTCCGGTGAAACCGCAGACTACACCATCGCAGACATCGCAGTGGCCACCAACTCCGGTCAAATTAAAACCGGCTCCCTGAGCCGCTCCGATCGTATTGCCAAGTACAATCAGTTGCTTCGCATCGAAGAAGAACTGGGAGACGCCGCCAAATACGGCTGGTAGATAGATTAAATGAACGCCGATTTCTAATTGGCTAATGTTTCTTGTAGGGGCGCAGCATGCTGCGCCCTTACTTTTTTGTCATGAACAATTCTACGCTAAAAATTTTTCTGCTGTTTGCGGTGATACTCGCCATCACCTCGACGATCAGTTGCGCCGGCCCCCAAAAACCGTTCAGTGACGGTCCCATTGATTTTCCCTATCTCATGCAGGGTGAGTCCTATTCACTAAGTCAACTGCACGGCAAACCGCTGATGCTTGTTCTTGTGCGTACATCTGAAGTTACAAATGAGATGCACCTCGACCAAATTCAAAAAGTTGTTCCACAGCTGAAGGGAAGAGTAACCGTCTTGATCTTGACGATTGCATCCAACGAAGCGCCGATGCTCGATATGTTCGTGGAATTTCACGACTACCCCTTTCATATCGGTATAGCGGACTGGTCGGTAGCCGATGGCCAAAGTCCTCTCGGTCGAATTCCAGACGTGCCAACAACTTATTTTATCAATGAAAACGGACACATCATTGATCTGCTCCCCGGCGCGATGAACGAAGAAAAAATCATCGGTTCCCTACGCTCTCATCATTTCATCCCTTGACAAACAAATCACGGGGATTACTAATGAGCCCGCGGGCCGTAATCCCCGTGCAACAGGAAGTGAGGTTCTTCTGATGCCTATTTACGAATACGTATGTGAAAGCTGCGGCCATCAATTCGACATGATGCAGAAAATGAGCGACAGCAGTATTCAGAAATGTGAAAACTGCGGAAAAAAAGCAAAACGAATTATTTCTCAATCGTCATTCATGCTGAAGGGAACCGGCTGGTACACCACAGATTACGCCGGGAAAAAGGCACATACCAAAACTTCTGAGAGCACTTCCCCTTGCGGCTCCGGAGGCTGCGCATCCGGTGCCTGCCCCAAAGCATCATAATCATACAGCAAAATCTAGACATTTTTGGGCCGATACAATACCATACATTTGTATGGCAAACCGAAGCGGCACAGCAAACCTACCATTGCACTACGGCAAAGTGCCGGTGTGGCTTCATCAACGCATGGCGTTACTTGGAGGAGCGCTCTGTGAAGCGGTTATCCTGAATGAAGGACAAAACGGCTTGCTTCGCCGTCTGTCTGACCCGTTCTGGTTCCAGTCGTTCGGAGCGGTGTTGGGTATGGACTGGCACTCTTCCGGAATCACAACGTCCGTGATGGGTGCGTTGAAGAAGGGGCTTCGAAACCGGCAACAAGAACTCGGCATCTACATCTGCGGAGGACGCGGAAAACACTCCAGAAAAACACCGGAGGAACTGCGGGAAGTTGCAAAGCATATTGGACTGAACGGCGACCGCCTCGTACGCGCGTCTAAACTCACTGCCAAAGTCGATAACGTTGCTGTCCAGGATGGATACGCCCTCTATCTTCACAGTTTTATAGTCACCAATAAAGGCGACTGGGTGGTCATTCAACAAGGAATGAATGACAAAAGCAGACAGACTCGCCGCTACCACTGGCGTTCTGAAAGCATTCGCTCGTTTGTGGAAGAACCCCATGATGCCGTCGTCGGGTACAATAGTGGAAAAATCATCAATTTCACCGACCGTCGTTCACGAAACGCTCGAAAAGCATCTGTGGAAATGACTTCTGAACCGGCGGAGACAATTGTTACAGAACTAAAAAAAATCCTATCTTCACGCCATCTACAAATGCCCATGCATCATGAAGTAAAGCCAACTGATGTCTTTTTGCGACGGCTTCACGCAGTGCTCCAACTCTCCAGAGAATCCCAAACAAACAATTATGAGGAGCTGCTCCTTACCAGCGGACTTGGCCCCATAACAATGCAGGCGATGGCACTGGTAGCAGAAGTCGCATACGGTGCGCCATCGCGATTTGATGATCCCGCTCGCTTTGCGTTTGCCCATGGTGGAAAAGACGGTCATCCTCATCCGGTTCCGCTTCATGTCTACGATAAAACTATTCAGAATCTGAGGTCTACGCTTCAAGATGCAAAACTCGGAGAACATCAGAAAATTGATGCGTTCAAACGCCTCGACAAACAAACGCGTATATTGGAGCGATACGCTCAAGGTC